>JAITXR010000263.1 GCA_031284665.1 Paludibacter sp. | reverse complement strand
AGGTTATCGACTGCACAAATTGTTTTTGGATTTTTGGATTTTTTGCCTGCTTTTATCTGATAATTCCGGTCGATACGAAAATCGCAATCGTGCTGTCCGATATTTACTTTGTGCCGTGCGTGTAATGCGTTGTATAGAAATGTTTTATTTATTATTTTATTGTCGATTTTATTGCGTTCAGCCACAAAAATCAGGTTGCTATTTTGCAAATAAATCAATCGTGGTTTTTTGGGGAACACATCGCCTTCGGCATAAAGCAAGTTCAGCAATCGCGCATCTTGCAGATATTTAATGTAGTTCATTATTGTGGCTCGCGAAACTTGTATTTCGTTGCTTAAACGACTGATATTTGGCGTGCAAGGCGTTTCTAACATTAAGATATATAATAATTTACGAATTTTTGGCAGATATTTCAAATCTATTTGTTTGATAAGCAAAATATCTACTTCGAGCATCATATTCATTGTTTTGAGCAGATTTTCGGAAAAATTACGTTTTTCAAGAAAAAACGGATAAAATCCATGATGAAGATAATCGGCAAAATAATCGAGCGGATTTATTTCTTCACAAATTTTATTTGCTATAACTCTATGATTTTCAATTATTTGTTTAAGAGTATAATGTTGAAATGATTTTGCTGTTTTGAGATAGATAAATTCCCGAAACGAAAAACCTCGCAGGTTGTATGCCGCCACAATATCCTTTAATTCTTCATTACCTTCGATAAGCCGCATAACCGTAGAGCCGCTAAAAACAATGTGTAATTCGGGGAAACGGTCGTAACATTGGCGTAACTCGCGCGACCAATTCTCGTATTTGAAAGTTTGGTCAAGCAAAAGGGTGCGCCCGCCAATTGCGTAAAATTCGGCGGCAAATTCCACAAGCGTATGCTGCGTAAAGTAAAAATTATTAAAACTGATATACAAACATTGACGATTGTCAGCCCCAAAAAAATCTTTTGCGTATTGCAACAGAAATGTCGTTTTCCCAACCCCCCGACTTCCCTTTATTCCAATTAAGCGATGCGACCAGTCTATCTCGTTCATCAACAGGCGATTAACCGGTGATTCGATATGCTCTACCAAGTATTTATGAGTACGAAAAAAGACTTCCATTGAATGCGATTTTTATTTCGCTGCAAAAGTACAATAAATATTCTATTTTGCAATGTAGAGATGGCAAAATTATTTGAATAAATATTGGATTTTTTATCAAAACAGAAATATCTACATTTGCGCATCGGCAAGGAAACTGAGCAAAACTGTCAACTTTTTTCAAAATAATAGTTATTTCGGCAAAAAAACACTATTTTTGTCTGATAATTCGTGCATTTATGGACTTTACCAATAAAGAAAAATACAGAGATATATGTTTGTCGTTTCAGGATTTTCCACTTTTTTTGCAACATTGGTGGCTTGATGCCGTGTGTGGCAAAAATGGCTGGGATGCAATGATTTACGAGAAAAACGGTAAAGTGGCGGGCGTGTTTGCCTATCATTTTATCCGCCGAAGTGGTTTCCGCCTCATTGTGCAGCCACTTCTCACGCAGCAAACCGGAATTTGGTTTAACTATCCTGATAATCAAGATGATATTAAAAAATTTAATTTTGAATTGGAAGTTACAAAAGCCTTTGTTGACGAACTTGAAAAAATGAATGTTGATTATTACGACCAGAATTTCAGTTCGGAGTTTTCAAATTGGCTGCCATTTTATTGGAAGGGCTATCAGCAGACCTCGCGCTACACTTATCGCATTGCCGACCTTACAAATCTTGATGCAGTTTTTGACCGTTTCAGCCACGCCAAACGCAAGCAAATTAATAAGGCAATGCCAAATTTCAGCATCGATTTTGAAATGAGTGGCAGCGATTTTTACAAACATCTCGAAAGTACGCTGAAAAAGAAAAAAGACGCGGAAGTTTTATTCAACGAAAGTCAGTTTCTGCGCCTCTATAATGCTTGTATTAAGCACCATCAGGGAATGATTGTGGCGGCTGTGGATGCAAATAAAACTGTTCACGCAGCCCTGTTTATAGTGTGGGACAACAATTTTGCATACAATCTTATTTCCTCAATCGACATTGATTTTAACTCTTCGGGAGCATCTACTTTGGTGGTGTGGGAGGCGATAAAAAAAATGTCGGAATACACTCAAGTTTTTGATTTTGAGGGAAGTATGGACGAAGGTATCGAAAATTCGTTTCGTCAATTTGGCACAGTTCAAACGCCATATTTTCGCATTTACAAACACAATTCTACAGTCCTGAAAATGTTAATAAATCTGCGAAAATGGAAATAATCGACAAAAATACTTTTTTTGAACTTACCCGGAATTTTGAAATTGTGCCGGTAACACAAACGCGCGGACTTTACGAGATGCTTGCAATTTCAGGAGCAAAGCAAATACGTTTTTTTGTTGATGATACAAAAAAAATTGCTTGTTTTGCACACGAAAAACGCTTTTTGGGCACAAAAATGTTGCTAATTGGCGACGAATGTTACGCCGAACAAACTGATTTTAATAACCGCAAA
>JAITXR010000249.1 GCA_031284665.1 Paludibacter sp. | reverse complement strand
CGGTTATCGTAGCGAAAAATTAAAAGATACCGGCACAGAGCGTTTTCAAGGCTACGAACAACTGAAAACCGTGATTTTTGTCAATTCCGGCACACAACGCGAATTGGAATAATACTGATTTTGAAACACTTAAATTATAATAAAAACACTTATGTCAAACACTAAAAATTCATTATTTACCGACGCTGCCGGTCGGAATTATCTCGTTCCTTTTATACTTGTAACTTCGCTTTTTGCGCTTTGGGGTTTTGCTAACGATATTACAAATCCTATGGTGGCGGCTTTCAAAAACGTACTGCTGCTTAGTAATTTCGAGAGTTCGCTCGTGCAATTTGCTTTTTATGGAGGATATTGTTTGATGGCAATTCCGGCGGCACTTTTTATTCGCCGTTTCGATTACAAAAAAGGAATCCTGCTTGGGCTTTTCCTTTACGCTGCCGGCTGTTTGCTGTTTATCCCTGCCGGAAATGCGATGGCTTTTTGGGCGTTTCTTTTTGCATATTTTATAATGACTTGCGGTTTATCTTTTCTCGAAACCACCGCCAATCCGTTTATTCTCTCGCTTGGCTCACAAAATACTGCTACTCGCCGTCTTAATCTTTCGCAGGCATTCAATCCGATGGGGTCGATTGTTGGTATGTTTATTGCCCAAAATTTGATTTTGGCAAAACTCGATAGCGCAACTGAAGCCGAACGTTTGCTTTTGCGCGACACAAATCCCGAGGCACTAAATCACATTGCACGCGCAGATTTGGGGGTAATCAGCACTCCTTATTTAATACTTGGAGTAGTTGTATTTGCATTTTTCCTGATGTTTCTATTTGCTCGTTTGCCCAAAGTAGCAACAGATACCGGCAATAAAATTTCAATAAAAACGACATTAAAAATTCTTTTTGGCAATAAAATTTATCTTTGGTCGGTGCTGGCTCAGGCGTTTTACGTAGGTGCGCAAATTATGGTTTGGACTTTTATTATTCAATACGCCGAGCACGAACTCGGAATGCCAAAAAGCGTTGCGCAAGGTTATAATATTGTGGCAATGGCAATTTTTGTCGGCAGCCGTTTTATCTGTACATTCTTGCTGAAATTTATAAAACCGGCACAACTTCTGGCTGTTTTGGCAGCAGTAGCGGCTACATTTGTTTTGGGTACAATATTCTTGCCTAATGCTCAATTTGTTGCAGGACAATACGTTGGCGCGTATTGGGGATTATATTGTTTGATGGCAATTTCGGCGTGTATGTCGTTAATGTTCCCAACTATTTACGGAATAGCGTTAAAAGATATGGGCGACGAGGCAAAACTCGCCTCCGCAGGGCTAATTCTGGCTATTGGCGGAGGTGCAATTCTCCCGCCAATTCAAGGCTGGCTTATCGACCGTGCAACTTGGTTTGGCTCCGCTTTATCGCCTGTACGTTTCTCGTTTATTCTTCCTTTAATTTGTTTTGTTGTAATTGCGCTTTATAGTCGCTCAGTAATAAAAAAATCGTCATGAAATCAAAATTCTTCATATTAATCGCTTTTATCTTTTATGCTGCAATTCTTATTGCGCAAATCCCCGATGGCTATTACAATAATGCTATCGGGAAAAAAGATGCTGCGCTCAAAACGGCTCTACATCTGATAATTCACGACCATACAAAACTTGGTTATTACGTTTCTGCTTCATATTTTCTTACTACCGATTGGAATCCAAATGGTTATTTATGGGATATGTATGGAGAAACACGGCAAACTTCGTGGAATGGGAATATCCTAAATCGTGAACATAATTTGCCAAAAAGTTGGTTTGGAGTAAGCGGTGGAAACGAGGAATCGCATCCGATGGGGACAGATTTACACAATTTATACCCTTCTGAAAAAGCCGCCAATTCAGCAAAAAGTAATTATCCGCTTGGAGAAGTAAATGCATCTCCTACTTTTAATAATGGAGTTTCAAAAGTGGGGAAAAGTAAAATTGCAAGTTATAGCGCAACTGTTTTTGAGCCTGCCGACCAATATAAAGGCGATTTTGCCCGCGACTATCTTTATATGGTTACTTGCTACGAAAACGAATATTCCCGATGGACAAGTACCGGCACACAAAGTATGTTGCAAAATGATACATATCCTACACTAAAACCTTATGCCATAGATTTGTTGTTGAAATGGCATAGTAACGACCCCGTAAGCGAAAAAGAAACTAATCGCAACAACGAAGTGTATAAAATTCAGCACAATCGTAATCCTTTTGTCGATTTTCCTGTTTTGGCACAGTATATTTGGGGAGACAAAAAAGGTACAGCGTGGGGAGGCAACGACCAGCCTGACAAAGACTTCTACCTTAGTTACGACAATGCCGAAAAAACGATTTTTGTCCCACTGCGCGAGCCGGAAAACACAGATTATGTGATTTATTCCATTCTCGGGATTATGATTAAAGCAGGCAAATTTAACAGTGAGTCGTTTGTTGATGTTTCGTATCTGACAAGTGGAATGTATATTGTGCTTGTGTACTCGAAAAATAACAGATATGCTGAGAAAATTTTAGTTAATTAATTTCCTTTAATTCATAATTGGTACTTCTGCCACCTTCTGTTTCCTGACGCAAAATGCCTTTGTCGAGCAAATCTTTAATATCGCGCAAAGCAGTATCTTGCGAAGTTTTGGTGATTTTTGCCCATTTTGAAGTTTTAAGTTTGCCATCAAAGCCGTCAAAAAGTTTGTTGAGCATAATTCGTTGGCGTTC
>JAITXR010000246.1 GCA_031284665.1 Paludibacter sp. | reverse complement strand
CTTTACGTTACCGATGTGTTCGATTCGCACGATAAAAATGCCGATTTTGTGGAAAAAGTAAATCTTAATTCTGCGCCTTTGATATTGATTATCAACAAAATAGATTTAATTGACCAGACAAAACTCATCGAGTTTGTGGATAAATGGAAATTGCTGTTGCCACGTGCGGAAATTTTTCCTGTTTCGGCACTTCATAAATTCAATATTGAAAATCTTTTTGGCAGAATAAAAGAATTATTGCCCGAGTCGCCGCCATTTTTCGATAAAGACCAACTGACCGACAAACCGGAACGTTTTTTTGTTACCGAAATTGTGCGCGAAAAAATTCTTACCAATTACGACAAGGAAATCCCTTATTCTACCGAAGTGGTGGTGGAAAATTATAAGGAAGAAACAAAAATAATTCGCATAAATGCGGTGATTTACGTTGAGCGCGATTCGCAAAAGGCTATTATTATTGGTAAAGGTGGCAAATCGCTCAAAAAAGTAGGAATGGAGGCACGCCGAGAACTCGAAACTTTTTTTGAAAAACCAATTTTCCTCGAACTGTTTGTCAAAGTGGAAAAAGATTGGCGTAATAAACCCCGCGCATTAGGACAATTTGGCTACGAATTTCAATAATTCAATGTGCTAATTAACAATTTGCTAATGTGCTAATTAACAATCCCGACACGTCGGGACAAGTAGTGCCAATATGCTAATGTGCCAATAAAGAAATGAAGAGCGGGATACAGCAACCTAAGCCCGTCATTGCGAGTAAGGGATAAAAAAAAAATCAAATAAAAAGAAATGACGTAAATAAAAAAAAATGCCTTTCTGTCTTTCTGTCTTCTTGTTTATTTATTAAGCGCAAGCGCTCTTTTATAACAAACAGAAAGGCAATAAGACAAGAAGACACGACGAAATACAATATATTGATTTTTAATGAATTACAAAAATACGTCATTCTAAGGTATTCCCTGACACAATCCAGAATTAACAATCCCGACACGTCGGGACAAGTAGTGCCAATTAACAATTAAGAAATTAAGAAAAAAAAAGAGGAGAGTGAATAACCAATAGTTATTTTTACTCTCCTCTTTTTACTTTTCACTAAATTATTATTTCCAAACTTCGGAGGCTTGGGCGTATTTGTTAAATGCCGGTAAATATTTTTCCATAATAGCATCGCGACGGGCTTGGTCGGCAAAGCGAAGTGCCTGATTGAGAACTGCCATATAATGACTAATTCGGTTACTCAAACCGCGCTGCTGCGATTTTGAAAGCGAAAAATACCAGTCGAGATATTCTACACAATCGTCGGCAACCTGCACAATCAAATCATCGCCTTTTTGCGGCTCGTTGAGTTTGTAGTACAAATCAGCCATCATAGTCGAAATATAATTGTGTCGCACGGTGTACCCCGGCACTTGCTGCAAACTGTAATCAAGCACTTCGAGCGTGCGAGCCGTGTCGCCTTGCTGGTAAAGTGCTTGCGCAAGTTGCGAAAACATTGCTCTGTGAGTGTTGCACATCCGCAATGTGTTTTCGTCGAGATAAATACTGCTGTCGGCAATGTTGCCAAAGCGGAATTTATGCATCATATTGTCGTAAGTCTCTTGTGTATCAACGCCTTGACCTCCGGCTTTGTTAATCGGCAAAATGCGATACGCCATCCCCGCAAGTTCAAAATGATTTTGCATACCGAGATAATAATCGTCCCCAACAGTTACGGCATAATACATAGGTCGTTCCCAATTATTTGTCCGCAACATTTCAAGTATCATCAGTTCGCTTTTTGTAAGGCGACGTCTGAGATTGATTGTTATTTGCGGGATAATTTCGTCGGCGCGACTTGCTGGTAATGTTCCTGTTTCGATAACTTTATTTGCATCGATTGGCAAAATTAACGTTGTGCTTGGCAAAAATGATTCTCCTTCGGTGTTGAGAGTTTGCGGGTCGCCCGACAAAAGCCAATTAAACGCATCGTTAATATTTATAGGAGTTTTAATTTTATCTTCCACAGACACTACATCGTTTTTACCCAGCACATAATCTTTTTCGTGCCACGAAATAGGCAGCGGTGCCGATTCGTATGCTCCTCGTTTCATTTGGTTAATATACCAGTCGGTTGACAGATAACTAAGGTTACAAACGCGCACATCTGTACGGTTTTCTTCAACTTCCTGATTGTACCATAATGGGAAAGTGTCGTTATCGCCATTAGTGAAAATTATGGCATTTGGTTTTAACGACATCAGATAATTAGAGCCGAAATCGCGTGCAACATATCGTTTGCTACGGTCGTGGTCGTCCCAATTTTGCTGCGCCATAAGTGCCGGAACACAAAGTGCGGCGAGCGATACAATAACGCTTGCGACAGGTTTGGGCAATATTTTTTCAACTATTTTTATCAATCCCAATACTCCCAATCCAATCCAAATACAGTAGGCATAAAACGAGCCGGCATAAGCATAGTCGCGTTCGCGAGGTTGTAATGGTGCTTGATTAAGATAAATAACTATCGCAATCCCTGTAAGGAAAAACAGAGCGAAAGTAACCCAAAAACCTTGTTTGCCTTCTTTTTTGCTGTATAATTGGAAGAATATTCCCAGCAGTCCAAGTAAAAATGGCAACATATAATAAACATTATGCCCTTTATTTTCGCGCAGTTCGCTTGGCATTTTGTTGAAATCGCCTACTAATGCCTTGTCAATAAAGTTAATACCTGTAATCCAGTTACCGTGTTCAATTCCGCCGTGCCCTTGAATATCGTTTTGTCTGCCACTAAAATTCCACATAAAATATCGGAAATACATCCAATTTACCTGATAGTCGAAAAAGAAAGTCAGATTTTCGCCAAATGTGGGGACATAATCAGTTTTCTTTTGTCCGCAATAATCATAAGTTACGCGCCTCCCCTTAATATTACCCCATTGCTTGTATGCATTGATATGGTCGGGGCTTGAACTGTACATTCGCGGAAAAAGAGTAGTAAATTGACTATTCCATTTATAAGTAGTTTTATGCCCTGTAACCATATATTCATTGGCTTGATTAGGCTCTGTTGTTGGCTTTGGGGTGTATTGCGCCTCACCTTCAACGCGGCGAGGAATGCACATATTACCTTCAATATCAAGTTGAACGGGAGCGTTGTAATATTGCCCAAAAATCAGAGGACGGTCGCCATATTGCTCGCGGTTAAGATAACTTTTTAGCGCAAACATATTGTCGGGCGAGTTTTGGTCCATCGGTGGGTCAGCAGCAGAGCGAATCACAATCACGCCATAAGAGCCGTAACCAATCAGCATTACAGCTGCCATTACCACAATGGTATTCAACCAATGCAAGTCCATTTGCTTATTTCTTTTGATATAGAAAAATGCAACAAGTGCCAAAACAACGAGAGCACCTATCCAAACGTTTCCCATCAAAAAAGGAATACCGATAATAGTTACCGCCACTACAAA
>JAITXR010000197.1 GCA_031284665.1 Paludibacter sp. | reverse complement strand
TACTGCTTTGAACATATAATTTGATAAAAAAAAACAGCAAATATGGAATATACGGCAATATTTGAAAAAATGGATAATGGTTGGTACTTTGCACAATGCGAGCAAATGCCAAATGCTATCACGCAAGGAAAAACCATTAATGAGGCAAAAGCAAATTTACAGGAAGTTATATCAATGCTGATGGATATTCAAAAAGAGGAAGTTGCACGGCAATTTGCAGGCAGAGAATTAACACACAGGAAAATCGCCAATGTTGCAATGCTATGAAACGGTCGGTGCTGCTAAAATATTTACAAGAAAACAATTGTGTGGAATTTCGCGAAGGAGCAAATCATACAATATTGATGAATAAGATTAACAAGCGAAAAACTGCACTGCCGCGACACAGCGAAATAGGCGATATTCTTGCAAATGAAATTTGCAAACAATTGGGAATACAAAAAATAAAATTTTAAATTAAACAATCAAGGCGCGATTTATCGTGCCTTGATTGTTTTCAATAGTAAAAAGATAAAACCAGACAATTGAATTATTATTGACCGACAAAATTTTAGTTTTATTGGTTGATAATGATTTTTTTGTTATTTTTGTCAATCAGTAATAATTATAAATCTATTTAACCATGTCTAATAAATTAATTTTCTTTGTAAGTGCTTGTTTTTTAGCACTAATATCTAATGCTCAAACTCTTGTTATTGACGAAAATTTTGCAGCAACTACACTCCCCGTCGGTTGGACATCGACCGGAACAGTAGCAGTCGAAACATACAACAGTCAGCGATATGTTACTTTGGCAAGCGGCTCAACGCTTACAACTATTGGCGTCAACAAGCCTGTATTATTAACTTTTTCGCACCGAGCAAGCGGCAATGGCAAAACTTTGACAGTAGAAAAATCGGTAAACGATGGCGAATGGACTTCTATTGGCACTGTTTCTCCATCGTCGGGCAGTTCTGCCGGCTCAGCATCGATGAATATTGGCGAGGCAGGCTCAAATAATGTAAAAATACGTTTTTCGTCCGCAGGCACAAAAATGTTCATTGCCAACATCAAAGTTACCGCATCCGATATTGGCGATGCCCCAAGCGAGCAGGCACAAATTTCGTTTGGCGAAATTACCGGTTCATCTGTTTTGGTAAATATCACAGCAGGAAATGGTGAAGGGCGTTTGCTGTGTTACAAACAAAACTCTGCGGTTGATTTTCAGCCTGCGGCAGGCGTATCGTATCAACAAGGAACAAATATTTCGGGCAATGTGCTGGTTGCGCTTGGCGATGTAACTTCGGCAACAATACAGGGTTTAGAAGCCGGTGAAACATATTATTTCGCGGTTTTTGAATATAATGGATTTGAAAATTCGTGCATCTATCTTACCCCACCTGCCACAGCGTCAACTGCCACTTTACAAGTATCTTCGCTCCGTCTTTCGACATATTCAATCGCTTTCGACCGTTTGAAAACAGGAAATACCGATAAACGCGAATTTGTTGTTTCAGGTAAATATCTGTCGCCGGCAGCAGGCGAAATTATTATTGCGGGAACAAGCGATTTTCAAATTTCGACCGATAATTTGAATTATTCAGACAGCGTAACTGTTTCATATTCAGACAATATGCTTTTGCCAACAACTGTTTATGTACGTTTTGCGCCTACTGAATTGCAAGAATATGCAGGCGAAATCATAGTTTCGGGTGGTAATTCCGACTCTCAAACCTTGCAACTTTCGGGCGTGGGAAGCGATACCGATAATAAAATTTATTACCTTTCGCCTTCGGGAAACGACAATAATTTGGGCACTTACGACTCGCCTTGGTTTACTCTTTCAAAAGCAATATCGATGGTAATTCCGGGCGATATTGTCTATGTACGCGGAGGAGAATATCTTTATCCGGGGATGACTTTTAACATTCCTGTTGCAAAATCGGGAACTGCCAATGCGAGAATTAAAGTGATGGCTTACAATGGCGAACTGCCAATTTGGAATTTTGACACAGCACAAGGCACAAGCGATGGCGACAGTAACAAGCGGGGCATTGCCCACAAAGGCGACTATTGGTATTTTTTTGGAATACATTTAACAAGAGCCCGCGACAATGCCGTGAAACTCGAAGGAAATCACAATATTTACGAGCGATGCACTTTCAGTTATAATGGCGATACCGGCATCCAGTTGGGTTTTGGACACAGTTTTCAGGACTCGCATCCGGGAATTTCGCGTAACGACGGCTCGCATTGTTCGTACAATTATATTATCGACTGCGACTCGTACCGCAACTACGATTGGCAAACGCAAGGTGGCAATGCCGACGGTTTTGCCTGCAAAATGCATAACGGTTTGCAAAATTGGTTTATTCGCTGCCGCGCTTGGGAAAATTCTGACGATGGCTGGGATTTGTACGAAACCGATTATCCTGTTTTCATTATCGATTGTTGGGCTTGGCGTTCGGCACCTGCCGGAATACTTCCCGCTCGGCAGGGTAACGGCAATGGAATTAAACTTGGCGGAAATGGCACAGGCGGATCGTCGGTAGGTAAGCACGAGGCGTGGAACAGCGTCGCTTTTAATTGCGATAAAACCGGCTCGGTAAAAGGTTTTGACCAAAACAGCCACGCCGGTGGTGTGAAAGTTGTAAACTGCCTTGCTTTTGGCTGTGGATACGACTTTATGTTCGAAAAATCGTCGAGTGTAACAATGGAATTTTACAACAATGTTTGTTTTGGGAGACAAGAAGTTTCGGCTAATCATTCAGCCTCAAATAATGCGGTAAGTACAGCATCTACAAAAGGTTGGGCAAGCACAAATCAAATAACAGGCATCGGTGCGAGCGATTATGCTGATTTATCCGAAGCGGCTGCAATGATGCCTCGCGGTGCTGATGGAAGTATGCCGACTACTTTTGCACGTTTGTTGCCCGGAAGTCAATTAATTGGAGCGGCAAAACCAAATCAGATTGCGCCGTTGCCAAGTGAAATAACTGCTACCGATATAGTTGGCTCGGCTCTCAACAGTCGCTTTGCTGCCGGCGATATTGGACCATTTGACCTCAATCCGTCAACAGGCACGCAAATAATTGTTAATCCGCAAGCACATTTAAGTATTAGTGCCGCGCCAAATCCCGCAAAATCGGAAACTATATTGAAATTCGCAGTAGAACAATCGGGTACGGCGCGAATTACAGTTTTCGACATTCAGGGGCGACAAGTTGCAACTCTGCCTGCTATTGAAGTGGCACACGGTGTAGATTACTTTATTCCTTACGATGTAAGTAATTTATCAACAGGGATTTATAGCATCGTACTTTCTGCTGATGGAACTCAAACTCAAAGCAAAATTGTGGTGAGTAGATAAAATAATTGAATTATCTAAATGTTAAATAAATAAAATTGTATTAACTATGAAAACAAAATCAGAAATTGTAGAAAATTGGTTGCCACGATACACAAAGCGACCGCTTGCCGATTTTACTGATTACATAGTATTAACTAATTTTAATAACTATGTAGAAAAATTTGCAGAATGGAGTGATGTCGAAGTTTTAGGGCGCGACGGCACAATGCTCAACGCCAAAGCCAATGGAGTAACGATGATAAACTTTGGAATGGGAAGTCCAAACGCAGCGTTGATAATGGATGTGCTTACTGCTATTCAGCCAAAAGCCGTGTTGTTTTTGGGGAAATGTGGCGGTTTGCGCGACAAAAATCAGGTGGGCGATTACATCCTGCCCAGTGCTGCAATTAGAGGCGAAGGAACATCAAACGATTATTTTCCGCCCGAAATTCCTGCGTTACCGGCATTTAACCTTCAACGTGCCGTATCGTCGAACATCCGCGACTTTGGCAAAGATTATTGGACAGGAACGGTGTTTACCACCAACCGCCGAGTGTGGGAACACGACGAAAAATTTAAGGAATATCTTCGTTCTACGCGCGCTTTGGCGGTAGATATGGAAACGGCTACGCTTTTTTCGGTTGGTTTTCATAACAGCATTCCAACCGGCGCATTGCTGCTTGTGTCGGATATGCCGCTCCACGCCGAAGGTATCAAAACTGCCGAAAGCGACCGCAAAGTTACTACCAATTATGTGGAAGAACATATTAAAATCGGTATTAAATCAATTTCGTCAATAATGAATAACAGTCGCACTATCAAGCATTTACGCTTTGAATAAAGTTTTGGTTTTAATTAATTTAAGAATAAAATGGCAAAAACTCAGGGAATAACCTACCAGCAAATAATAGCCGATTTGAATGCAAAAGCCTACAAACCGCTATACTTGCTTATGGGCGAAGAAACTTACTACATCGACCTTGTGTCCGATTATTTGCAACACAATATTCTCGACGAGGCTCAGCAAAGTTTCGACCTCCACGTTTTGTATGGCAAAGACATTCGCAATATTGCCGACGTTATTCACCTTGCCAACACTTTCCCGATGATGTCGCCACGCAAAATTGTGATAATCAAAGAGGCGCAAGAAATGAAGAAAAATGGTTGGGATAAATTTGAAAATTATACTTCGCATTTTTCGCCACAAACTATTTTGGCTGTGTGCTTTAAATACGCAAAGCCCGATGGCAGAACTGCTTGGGTAAAAGACTGTTCGAAAAACGGAGTGGTTTTTGAATCGAATAAACTTTACGAAAACGCAGTAGGTGCTTGGATACGCAACTATGTTCAGCAGAAAAAATTAGCTATCGACTCGCAAGCCGAAACAATGATTGTGGAATACTTGGGCAACGATTTACAAAAAATTGCAAACGAAATAGATAAACTGATAATTTCATTGCCTGCAAATCGGAAAAGCATCAACGTTGATGATGTCAAAAGTAATATCGGGATGAGTAAAGATTTCAATGTATTTGAATTGCAAGATGCATTAATAGCAGGTAATGTACTGAAAGTTAATAGAATAGTAAAATATTTTGGCGACAATCCCAAAGCAAATCCAATTCAGGGACTGCTGCCAATGTTATTTTCGTTTTTTGCAAATTTAATGATTTACCATTATCTCGACGATAAATCGTCGGCGAATGTGGCTGCCGAACTTCATATTCAGCCATTATCTTTTATTATTGATAAGTACCGCACTGCGGCAGCGCGATTTAATAAAGGAAAAACTATGAAAATCATTGGCTGGATACGCCAAACCGATGCCCGAAGTAAAGGAGTGGATAATAGTTCGAATACTGACGATGTGGATATTCTAAAAGAATTGGTTTTCAGGATATTACATTAGGAAAGTGTGAGTGGTTTGAATAGTTTGAGAAGTTTGAATAGTATGTTAGCAAAAATAATAATAAAATTTTTGCAACGTTTTACTGCAATTATGCATCTATATATTAAATACAATAAATTAACTCGAATAATTTTTTTATTTATTAAAAATTGAAAAAACTTCGAGTAAATTCATTTACTTTGTGGTTTTATAATTAATGAAAATAAACAAAACAACCGAAATTAACATTAAAAAACAAAAATTTATGAAAAAACTTACTTTTATCTCCGCTTTGTTTTTATTCACATTTACATCGTATTCCCAAATTCACGAAGATGTAGTTCGGCGTGGTATGTTAGGCAATAACGAAGTGAAATTCAACGTAGCAGCAATGCTTTTCCCATCTTTTGAAGTGAATTATGAGCGAATT
>JAITXR010000164.1 GCA_031284665.1 Paludibacter sp. | reverse complement strand
CCTACCATTGACGTATTTTTATAATTTGCTGTAAATCAACAACAATGCATTGCGGCTTAAATCCCGTTAGGGATTATCGCTCGGTAGAAATAACGGATAACACATATTTCCAGCATTCTGTAGGAATGCTTCCATCTAAAAGGTCGCATTCCTACAGAATGCAGAACAGAGATGGGTGGTACATTTTCTACCGAGCGATACATTCCTACGGAATGTTAAATACATTACATCCGGTATATCTCATTGGTTGTTTTAGATTTACGTCATTTCTTTTTATTTAAAATTTTTTTATCCACTACTCGCAATGACGGGCGGCTAAAATTCTACACGATACACGGTAAACGGTGCACGAAAAGACTACTAATTTGAAAACTATTCAAACCATTCAAATTTCACTGCACTTCCAAGCCATCAAATTTCAGATTATCAATTGTTTGTGTGGAAATTATAATTTTATATTTTCCTGCATTTATTTGGCTGCCGGTGGTGGTGTTTATGATTTTCCATTTGCCGGGTGTGGGCGGAAATTGCATAATGTCGTTGCGCATTGTCTCGCCTTTGGAGTCAATGATTGTAATTTCCGCTTTGATTGTCTCTTTTCCTGTGTTTTGATATTTGAAACGTAGCGCGTAAATGTTTGCCACACCGGGTGTGATTGTCCACGAAAAAGTATTTTTGGCAACATTTACACTGTCATTTTTATAACTAACTGCCTGAAATACATCTATATCCTCAGGGGAAGGAATAATTTTAATGTCATTTGGCGACGACGCTGCGGCTTTGATATTTTTCTTTTCAGTAGCAATGGCAATAGCCGAAATTGTAGCCTGACCTGCCAATGTGCGTGGAAAAGAGATTTCCAAAAGTCCGTTTTTTGATTTTCCGCTGACAGTCTTTTTTAGCAATTTATTAAAGCCCACTTCTTTGAAAACATCAAGTTTTTTCAGCACAGTATCGCCCGAAATAGCCACATCAAAAATTCTAAATCCCTCCGCATCTATATTTGCTCGCCCCCACCACGTTTCCACAAAATACAGTTCTACTTGATATTCGCCGTCGGGCAGCGGAAATTGATATTTAAGTTTGTCGCGCCCATAGCGGAAGGAGCGGAATAACTCGTCATCGTCGGTGCCGTCAATCGGGTCGGTTGTTTGGCTTTGCGAGGCAGTATTCCACGCCAGATATTTCCACTCATCAGCCCAAGACGTTGAGCCCCAATAGTTTCCAGCCTGTTTCGGCACATCGGCAAGCCAGCGATTTCCGTAATTATCAGTATAATTGTCGCCACCGCAATTTACACGATAGATATAATTTAATTTGCCCGTTTTTTTGTTTTGAATGTTTTTTGCTTCAATATTATTATTGTCGCTTGAATCAAAATTTTTCAAATGCAACACATCTTCGGCTCGCAATTCTCCATTTACATAAGCTGCAACAGTAATCGTATTGCTCTGAATATCAACATTATTAAACACAAATTTGCCATTTCCGACTTTTTCGCCGGAGATAAAATATATATCCCTAAATCTTGCCGATTTTGAAAGAAATTGCATTCGCACTTCATCGCAATTTGAATAAACCGTGATATTGTTTTTTATCCCTTTTTCAGTAAACCTATCAGCCCAAGTGTGCGACACTATATAGACCATCGGCTCGCGCAGTTTATCGGCGTAAGCGGCTCTGTATAAGTAATATGCGTCGGTAGGCTCGTCCCAAATTGTAACTAAACCTTTATAATTAAAAGGACCAATTTTATCAATCGGGCGACTGCCTTCGTCGTTTTGCACTCGTCCCGGATTATCGTGTGAGGCATAAAGCCATTGAAATTGCCCTACAACACTATCTTTTACCTGTTCGGCAAGCGTAATTTTCCGCTCTAAAATATGGCAAAATCGTTCCTCGCTGTAATTTTTACTGTTAGCGTCAAATTCATTTTCGCTGTGCAAGCCGACACTTCGCCACGCCCCATATTCGCCGTTCAGCAGTTGGTCGGGGCGGCGCAGTTCGTTGGCGTAATTTTCGATGTTTCCGCCATAAGTACCGCTCCAATTTTGTACCACATTCCAATCTGTCCCTGTGCCGCCATTGCAGGTGGTTACAAGCCGCTGCGAGGGCGATGACTTGTCTGTTTCGCGAATAATTTGTGTACATTCGGCAGCAAAATCGCTTGGCAACACGCTTTCGTTTTGCAAGCCCCAAAGAATAAGCGATGGGCTGTTGCGCCGTTCGCGAATCCAGTCGCGCATCAAAGTTGTGAAATTTTGGCGAAATTCCGGCGTGTCGTACCAAATATGTGCCGAAAATTGCGACCAAAACAACATTCCGTTTCTGTCAGCCCATTCCAAATATCGCAGATTATGCGGCTGATGTCCCTCGCGAAATGCATTAAAACCTGCGGCGTGCATTTGCCGCATTCGCGCCTCGATTTGCTCGTCGGCGAAGGCGTGACTGCCACCCAAAATATGCTCGTATTCGCAAGTCCCATTAATAAAAACAGCCTTGCCATTGAGGAAAAAACGTTGGTCGCCCGAAGGATTATTTTTTGGAAACTGAATCCATCGAAAACCGTAAGGCGTTGTTTCTTGGTCAATTAGTTTGCCATTTTCCCTAATCATTGTGATTAATTTATAAAGGTAAGGATTCGTTAAATCCCATAAATGAGGATTGACGATTGCCTTACTTTTTTGATAAATAGTTTTTAACTCGTTGGGTTTTAGCGTGATAGTATCTGCAATTCGTGCAATTTGTTTACCGTTGCTATCTGTAAGTTTTTGTACAATTTCGTAAACCGCCTCTCGATTGCCATAATTTTTAATTTCTGTTGATATATTTAACAAAAACGAAGTGTCATTTTCTTGAATTTCAGGTATATTGTTAAATGCGTAAACTCCGAACGGCTCAATGCGCACTTCGTTTGAGACAACGAGCGTTACAGGGCGAAAAATTCCCAACGGCTGCGAGCCTTCGGAAAATCCCCACTCGCTTGAGCAGCCGCCACAAACCCAAGGCAAAGTTGTAAGCATTGCCGGATGATGTGCAAGCACAAAAAGTAAATTTGGAGTACTAAAATTCAGATAATCAGTAATATCGAGCGTAAAAGTAGTTCGCCCGCCTGCGTGTTCGCCAAGCAAATGTCCGTTAACATACACTTCGGCAATTGAGCCAACGCCTTCGAAAAACAGAAAATAACGTTTGCCAACACCTTGATTTTCAATTGTAAAACTTTTACGATAAAGTGCCGTTCCGTGCAAATTTCCGTGTTTTAATCGGCGCGCACCGTAGTAATTATCGTGATTGTGAGGGATGTTAACAACTTGCCAAGCCCCATCCGAAAGGGAAGATGTAATTATAGTGTCGCTAAAATATTTTTTATATTCACTTTCACGATTTATCGGGATGTTAGTGGAGGCTAAATATTTAGTTGCCCAATCATTATTCAGCGAAATTTCTTTGCGAAATGTTTCTTTATCGGGTTTTGGAAATCGCAGTAAACTTTTCCCGAAATTTCGAGAAGTTGAGACAGCAATTCCGCGTTGGTCGTCGTTATTCACAGCACAATAAAAATGATAAACCGTTCCGTTCCATTTAATTACGCAGGATTTATGAGCAAAACGCTCGTCGTATTTTTCGCTAGGATAAATCAGGTCATCGCCTGTCCAATCAGTCCAATCGATTAAATTATACGAGCAGGCAAAAGTGTTAAATGCCTGATATGCACGGTCTTTGCGGAATGCGCCAAAATAAAACATTACATACAAATCGCCAATACGCTGAATATACGCATCGCCCGAAATACCTTCCTCGTGGTTTACAACCGGATTGCCGGCGTAGCGTGTCCAATTTTTCATATCGGCAGATAAGGCTATCCCTATTCGCTCCGCCTTTACATTATTTGCGGGATTGATGCCGCCCGCATTGTAAAAAAGCACAAACGGCTTTCCGAGTTTTTTATCCTTATCGTAAAATATCGACGATTTATATTGAGTAATACTTTCCCACCAGCCTGCATCTTTATCTGTGGGCGAAAGTGTATGATTATCAAGCGTTTGCCAAACGTGCGCGGTAGTAATATCGCCTGTGGTAAAAGCCATTCCTTCGTGCAACTGTCCCGATTCATAACCTTGACCTTTGCCACCAAAATACGACATCCAGTATTTGCCATTAAATTTTTTCGGCTCATAACTTCCTCCCCAAGTATTGTCGATTAGCGCAATATATCCGGCGCGTTGATTTTCGTCCCAGCGACCACTACCCTCGTCGGCAAAAGGCAAAATTCGACCTAATGTGCTCCATTCGAGCAAGTTATCGCTCACGGCAAGCCAAGTTTCGTAGCCGCGCCCATCTTTGCCGCCTTTACCATTATATATAAGGTAGGACATATACCAACGCCCATCGTGGCGAAAAACTGTAGGACAGTCCATTTTATGGTTGTTGTCAGTAGGGGCAATCACCAAACCGTACTTGTTATCAGTACGAATTTCGGAATAAATTTGTTGCATTTTGTCGTGCGGCACAGCGTTATTTTGCGCCATAGCCAACATTGCACATAAAAAATACAGAAACAAAGTAAAAATGTGTTTTGTCATAGTAGAAAATAATGATTAATGATTAGCCTCTTATTTCACCCCGTTCTCCATTTTCAGATGTTCTATTTCCTGTTTAGAGATACTTGCTTTTTCGCTCTTGTCGTAAATTGAAAGCAGGTAAATTTCAGTGTCTTCAATACTCACAAGCAAAGTATAGGCAATAATTCTTGCTCCGCCCCTTTTACCTTTGTTTTTGGAGCGGATAGCAATGCGAATTTTGCGCGTATTATCGCCTAAATCATCACCTATTTTAGGATTTTCCAACAATTCTTGTTTGAATTTCTCAAAATCATCCGGCAGTGAACGATATTTTTTGAACAAGTTTCTAAACTCGTGTTCAAAGTATTCAGTCGTTATTATTTCGTACTTCATCAAGAAATTCGTCTAATGTTTTTTTTCTTTTTTTGCCATCCATCATCAGGCGTACATCCCTGAAACCATGGTCGATGCTGTTGTACAATTTGCTTTTGGCGGCGGGTACTGCCTTGTGCTGCTTAAACGACACCGCATCAGGCATAGAGCGCAGTAATGCAACAAGATGTTTCCCTACTGCTATGCGTTCGTTGATTTGAATTTGATAAGTTGCCATAATTTTACCATTTT
>JAITXR010000116.1 GCA_031284665.1 Paludibacter sp. | reverse complement strand
TCGTGCTGCAAATCGAATTTTTTAATCAGTTTTTTCGCCAAACTGCCACGTGTTCCTTCGGCAAAAATCGTCAGAGTTGCCTCTACGCTTGTGCCTTCCACAAAATTTTCGAGTTTGTTGCCGTGGTGGTCAAGTCCTGTATCAATACATTTTGCGCCTTTTACTTTGCCGTTTTGGTCGTAGAGAATTTCGCTCATAGCAAAACCGCTGTAAATCTGCACGCCTTTTTCGACGGCTTTGGCAGCCAGAAAGCGACAAATTTCGCCCAACGAAGCCGCATAATTGCCTTTATTACTCATATAAGGCGGGTGAAACGGCATTTTTATTTTGCATTTTGAGGTCAAAAAATACATTGCGTCTCCTGCAACTTTGCTGTCGAACGGAATTTCGTCAAAATTCACGTCAGGCAACAATTCTTTGAACACAGCGGGCTTGATAACCGCACCCGAAATCAAATGACTGCCGATAGAAGCTCCTTTATCAACCAAAAGAATTTCTTTGTGCAAGCCTTTTTTCTTCAACAAATCGGCGAGGCGAATGGCTGTAGCCAAGCCTGAAGGTCCGCCACCAATAATTAAAACGTCCGTTTTGACAATATTTGTGTTGCTCATATTTTATGATTTTTATTAAAATATTTTATGGTTTATTACATTAAAATTTAATGCAAAGGTAATGAAATTATTTTTTTTATAGAAATATATTAAGGTTTTGTTTTTATGGATAATACAAAAAAAGGCTGCTAAAAAGCAACCTAAATTATTGTCAACAACAATGTTCTACTAAGCATTATTCGTTATGCTAACTTTTATATGACATAATATCAGAATATCGATTTTATTATCTTATCAACAATGCTGTCAAAATATTTTTGTTTAACACTACCCACTTTTGTAAAAATAAACCTATCTAATGTTGATGTAATTATATGGCATTTCACATAACTTTTTTTACTTAATGTTAAAGATGTTATCATTTCATTTGTAATTTCAACGCAATATTCGGGATGATATTCTTTTGAGCTTATCAGAACTAAATAAATGATGCCTTCTTCTTCAATCAATTCATTATTTGAAACCACTATTGCAAAATGCGGTTTCATTTCTCCATTAGGCAATAAAAAATTGGTTTCTACAATATCTCGCTGCTTTAAATTCATATTTCACGTTCTATTATTTCAGCCATATTATACATTGAATTAAAAGCCAAGAATTCGGCTTCACTATAATTTTTCTTTTTAGGAAAAAGACTTTGAAGTGTTTCTAATTTTTTGTCAGAAACATTTTTTCTTGTTTTGGATTTACCAACAGTAAAAGCATCTGATAAAAGAATAGCATTTATCAAAGACTTTGCGAATGAGTTTCGCGCATCATAATTTAATGTTATAGTTGCCATATTATATTGATTTTTGGTAAAAAAGTAAATTCTAAAGTACAAAATTAGTGTTTTTTTTTTTAGATTTCAAATTTACGCAAAATATAAAGTTGAAAATGTAAGTTTAACTTTACGAATTAAAATTCATAAACTCCTTCCACATCGGTTTTCAAATCGTAGAGGTATGTGGTGCGAGTGGATTTTGCGGGAATAGTTAAGGTTGCTTTTTCGGAAATAAGTGGTGTTTGAATTTGTCGCACTTCAAATAAAGGGTTTGGATTTTCGCCTTTTGCTATTGTTAACGCTTTGTTTTTCAGTGGTGTAAGTGTTCGTAAACGACAATTTCCACCGTATTTGGAAACAATTTTGAGATGGGTAATTTTGCCTTTCTCCCAATCGATGTCGATTCCAAAACCGCCTCGCGCCACAAGTCCTTTCACACTGCCTTTACTCCACACATCTGGCAGAGCGGGGAGCAGAGCAATTGCGCCATCATGACTTTGTACAAACATTTCGGCAATGCCGGCAGTACAGCCAAAGTTACCGTCAATCTGAAATGGAGGATGAGCATCGAAAAGGTTTGTGTAAGTGCCACCTTTTTTTGCTTGATTGCTTACCAAATCTAATTGATTTGTAAGTAGTTTATAAGCGTGATTGCCATCTAAAAGTCTTGCCCACAAGCATATTTTCCAAGCCATCGACCAACCGGTAGAAGGGTCGCCACGATAAATCAGAACATTTTTTGCCGCTTCGGCTAATAGAGGAGTGCGTATGGGCGAAATTTGATTGCTCGGGAAAAGTCCGTAGAGATGCGACACGTGGCGATGTTTGTCGTCGGGCGAATCCCAGTCGAACAGCCATTCTTGCAACTGATTGTATTGTCCAATTTGCATTGGCGGAAAATGCTCCATTTTGGTTTTCAGAGTGTCGGCAAATTCGCTGTCGGTATTCAAAATTCGAGAGGCAGTTATTACTTCGCTGAATAAATCGGTAAGTAGTTGAATATCCATTGTAGTGCCTGCGGTAATCGTGGCTTTTTTGTTACTTCCGCCATGTGCATTTTCGGGCGAATTTGAGGGCGAAACCACAAGCCAACCGTGAGTTGGCTCAGGGATTAAAAAATCGTTAAAAAACATTGCTGCACCACGTAAAACCGGATAAATTTCGCGTAAAAATTCCTTATCGCCTGTATATAAATATCTGTACCACAAATGCTGACAAAGCCATGCTCCGCCGCCCGTCCACATACCCGATGCGGCTCTGTCAACAGGTGCGGTGATGCGCCACAAATCGGTATTATGATGCAGTACCCAACCTCGGCAGCCGTACATTAATCGTGCCGTATGCGCACCGGTTTCGGCTACTTCCTTAACCATTGCGAGCAGTGGCTCGTGCATTTCGGTTAAATTTGTACTTTCGGCAGGCCAGTAATTCATTTCAGCGTTGATATTCACTGTATATTTACTGTCCCAAGATGGTAAAAAGCGGTCGTTCCAAATTCCCTGTAAATTAGCGGGTTGTCCTCCTGCTTGCGACGAACTTATTAACAAATATCTTCCAAATTGGAAGTATAAAGATGCAAGTGCGGGGTCAAATTGCTGTGCAAAATCGCGAATACGAATGTCGGTAGGCTGTGCAGCGGCAGGGCTTGTTCCTAAATCCAGACTTACTCTATCGAAATATTTGCGATAATAAGCGGAATGTTCCTCTTTTGCTTTGTTGTAATCGTTAGCAAAAGCCTTGTTTAATGATTCAATGCAACGCTCGGTTTTGTTGGCTGATAAATTGCGATAATTCACAAAATTTGTTCCAACAGCAATATAAAGTATTACTTCATCGGCATTTTCGATAGTAATCAAATCGTCGCTTACTGCATATTTACCGCCAATAACTTTTGGCTTTATGCGTGTTTCAAATTCAACTTTTCCACTTTGTTTTTCAAATGCCGGAGTTATTCCTCTTATTACAAGCGAGTTATCTTCTATTATGCGTGAAATTTTTTCTTGCGGAGTATTAAAAATTACGTTACACGAAATGCTTTTGGGTTGATTGGCTGTGAATTTTACGATTACGGCATTATCCGTAAAAGACGTAAAAACTTCGCGATTAAATTTTATGCCATTATTCGTGTAACTAACTGATGCTGTAGCGTTTTCGATATTCAAATCGCGGTAATAATCGGAGTAATTACTGCTGCCATCGAACGCGATATACAAATCGCCAAGTATTTGGTACGGCATACCGTGATTGGTATTTGCCATAATTTTTTGAGTTGCCAAATTTTCGGCTTCCACAAATTTACCTTCAAAAATCATACGTCGAACTTGCTCCAATACTCCTGTTTCGAGCGGTCGGGCATTTGAATTTGGCGAGCCTGCCCATACAGTTTCTTCGTTCAATTGAATGTGTTCTACCGCCGGAGTGCCATAAATCATTGCGCCCAATCTGCCGTTGCCAAGTGGCAAAGCAGCGTTCCAATCAGCCGCCGGAGTGTTGTACCAAAGTTTTTGTTGAGCAAATGTATTTTGGGTAATTGTTAATGATAAAGAAATAACAAGAAATAAGGTTAAAGTTGTGTGTTTCATTTGAGGGTGAATCGATTTTACAGATATTTAGAATCTTAGCCCAACAGTTAAAATGATATTGTTGTTATTTGTTGTAATATCGGCAGGTTTTACATTGCTTGCATTGAAAGCATAAAAAGTTTCATTCAATCGATGATAAGAATACGCAATATCAAAATACCAATCCGAGTCGCGATACCCAAAACCTGCATTAAAATAACTTGAGCCTTTATTTACCAAAATATCCATATCCGTACGTGCGGTATTAATGTATGAAATTTTTTCGGCACGTTCGTTTTGAGTTGGCGTAATATATGCAAAACCTGCTCTGACAGCAAAATTATCGGTAATTTTATATTCGCCTCCTATTTTGATAGTTGAATTGGCGTTTGTCATTGAACTTATATCGCCATTTTCAGTACTGTAACTATTTGAACTTCCGCTTTGTTTATCGGCATAATACATTCCTTTATAATTTGTATAACCATATTCGGCACTTATCAATCCTTTTTTGCCAAACAGTACGGCGACACTTCCGTTAAGTTTCAATGGAGAATTTAACGCTGCTTTCACAGT
>JAITXR010000102.1 GCA_031284665.1 Paludibacter sp. | reverse complement strand
TTTTCGGCTTCACTTGCCAGTGGGTTTTGAGTGTGGTCAATAATAGGCACGCCGCCATGAAGAACTACCAACTTGTAGTAAACCCAAGCGCGTAGAAAATACACTTGTCCGAGCAGTTTTTCCTTGTCAGCCTGCGAAAGCGAGCCTGCAAGTATTCCTTCGATGCAGTCGTTACAGTTACGGATACGTCCCCAAGGCGAACGGCTTGTTTTAGCCTCGTTAAAGAAAAAGTCGGGAGGACTTGTCATTGCAACGTCAGCAACAAAAGAGCCAAGTCCGCCGGATTCTTCTGTAGATGAAGGTTCATCGGTATTTTTTCCAAGCGAAAAGAAATCGCCTGCCGAGCCGGGTAATACCAAAGCATAAATATTGTCAACACGAAGTTGAGCGCCGACATAAGAGTCATATATAATGTCGGTTGTTTTTTTAAAGTCGCGTTTTTCTTTCAGAAATTCATCGCTACATCCGGTAAAGGCTGCTGCTATTACGACTACTGCTATTATTAAATTTATTTTTTTCATATTTTCTGCAATTTTTTAGAATGAAACATTAAGACCTACGGTAATTCTTCTTAAATTCGGATAATTGCCCAGCGAGCCGGACATTGGGTCGTACAAATCACGAGGGTAAGGGCTGAGTATTGTAAGCATATTTTGACCTGTAACATTTATTCTGCAACTTTCGATTCCTACAAACTTTGTAATTTTTTTAGGTACAGCGTAAGCCAGAGTAATATTGCGCAAAGTAATACTTGCTCCGTTTCTCCTCCAGAAAGTAGATGCATTACTGTTCAATCCAAATGCGGGATTGGGATATTTTGCATCACGATTTTGATGTACTACAATGTTTCCACTTCCATCTGTAACATCTTGATAAGAAAATATTTTACCTGTCCAATAAGCAGGGGTAGCAGTAGAAGATGCCATCAGATTACTCGAGAACATATCGTATCCGCCCCAACTTGCCGCGAGTTGAAATTTAAGTTGCAATCCCTTCCAGTCAATACCTGCATTTGTGGTAAAGCCCCAAGTACGGCTGTCATTGTTGATTTTTACCATATCGTTACCGTCCACATAGCCTCTTTTCGGGTCGGCAGGGTCATCGATTGCGTAATAGTTGTTTTTGTCTTCTGGTGAGCCATTGCCTTTGTACGAGCCGCGAATATCGTTGTAAATCAACATACCCGGATGCACATTTTCCTTAGTCAAACCGCAATAATTCACAATCTGATATTTATCAAAATATTCTTCTATTTCCTGATAATTGCGGAACATACCTATACATTCGTAGCCCCACGATGGATTAGTACTTGCCCATTGCCCGGGTACCATACTGTTAAAAAGGAACTGAGAGGGCCAAGTGCCTTCAAGCGTACGATTGTCGCTGTAACCAAGGTTGAGACCGATGCTGTATTTCAAGTCTTTGGTTATTTTATCGCGCCAATTAAGCGAAAGTTCAATACCCCAGTCGTCTTTTGAACCAATATTTTCTGCCGATGCTGCCGCACCTACAGTCGAAGGCCAAGTTCCGGAGCCTTGAGCGGTCATAAATATATCGCGGTTCCAGTTATAATACACATCAAGACCAACTCCAAGTTTGTTATTTAATGCATTTGCATCTATACCAAAATTTGATTTATAACTACTATCCCAGTGCGCGTCGCGATTAGGTACGGCATCCGGAATGCTGATGTGTGAGCCGGAAAGTCCTCCAATCTCTGTTCCTAAAACCGGCCCTTTGTCTTTATCCAAACCGTAAGTCATAAGCCATTGCCACGGCGCAATATTATCGCGTCCCGTAAGACCGAATGAAGTGCGGAATTTAAAGAAATCGAGCCACTTAATATTGTTGCGGAACCAGTCTTCTTCGGACAAAACCCATCCTGCCGACGCCGCGGGGAAAACTCCCCAATAATTGTCGGGGTGAAATTTGGTAGATGCATCTACGCGAACTAAAAACTCTGCCAAATATTTATTATTGTAAGCATAGTTTACTCTTCCTGCATACGACAAAGAGCCGGATTCCATACGCGAGAAAACTGTTTCTATATCAGTCAGAGATTCAGGGTTTGGAGCACCTGATGATTGATAGTTGGTAAACAAATAAGGATTTTTCAACTGACCGCTCAAATCTTCGTATTCGCTTTCCGCTTTTTCGATGGTAAAAAGTCCGCTTACGTTATGCAAGCCAAAATTGCGAGAATAAGTTGCCACAAAGTTTAACTGATATCTGTCGCTTCTGTCCATAGTACGTCTGAGCATATTACCGTTAGAAATGGTGCGCCGTGTAATATTGGCTTCTTCGAGGTTTAAGTCGGGCGTGGTATAAAGATGGTATCCGCTACCTCCGCGAGTTTTAAATTCGTATATGTCGTAATTGGTGGCATACTGATTTCCTTCCGAAGTACCAATAGATTTCGAATATGTCATTCTCATTTTCAGTCCTTTCAAAAAACTAATCCAGCCAAAATCGTATTCCAATGCTGTGTTGATGGACATATTTTGCGGTTTCGTGCGGTTATAGTTATTCATATTCTGAAGGAGGTCAAAGTGATAGGCTTGGTCATTTCCTCCGGAATTTGATATGTTATTGGCAGATATTGGCAGTCCGTTTATATATTCGGGGATATGACGTGGATGCTTATACAGATATGAATAATCACTTTCACCTTCGCCTGCGCTGGCACCTACTTTGCTGTATGCTTTTTCGCTAAATCCATAGTCGCCCGATATTTGCAATGAGGCTTTAAATCCCTTTCCTACTTTTGCATCCAAACCGGCGCGGTAGTTCCAGCGGTTATATTCCAAACGTCCGATATTTCCGTCCTGCGTATAGTATGAAATACCTGCAAAATAATTTACACGCTCGGTGGCTCCGCTTACATTTACGCTATGGCGTTGTGTAATGGCGGAAGTCCAGTATTTATCAAGCAGGTTATAGTTCTGCGTTTTCATGTGTTCCAATTCGTCTGACTGAAAAAGAGAAGTGCGGTGAGCCTCATTGTCCCAACCTGCTACCGTAACCGGATTGGCAGCAGTAATAATGTTATACATTAAACCTTGATTGTAGGCATCCATTAATTCTGTACGCGATATTTCGTCTGTGTAGCCAAATTGTCCGCTATATGATATTTTAGGTGCGCCTACTTTTCCTTTCTTGGTGTTTACCAAAATTACTCCGTTGGCAGCACGAGAGCCGTACACAGCCGCAGCAGCATCTTTCAGTATGCTGATATTTTCAATCATATCAGGGTCAAGATTATTAAAGGTCAGTTCGTCTTCGGCAATAAAACCATCGATAACATACAAAGGTCCTGTATAAGAACTAAAACCGGAAGTGCTAACTCCATACAAACTTGACTGACGGATATTGATACGCGCCGTAGAACCCGGGCGACTATCGCCACCGCTTACACTTACTCCGGGAACAAGTCCACGTAGCGACATAGCCAGCGATGGACCCGAAAGGTCTTTTATGTCTTCAGGGTCAATCGTTGCAACTGCACCGGTTAAGTGGGCTTTTTTCTGAGTACCATAACCTATAGCCACAACGTCGTTCAGTTGTGAGTCGGAGGGTTGTAATTGTACTCTTACTTCCAATTTCCCGGTTATATTTACAGTTTGAGTTACATATCCTATAAACGAAACTTTTATGCTTTCTTGGTTTGCAGGTATATTATTCAGGATAAAATAACCTTTTTCGTTGGTAATACTTCCAATTTTTGTATCTGTAGCCAAAACGCTTGCTCCCAATACGCTTTCGCCGTTTTCGTCTGTTACAAATCCTTGTATTGACCGTGTCTGACTTTGTGCTGCCGTAAAGAATGTTACCAGCAACAACAACAGAGATAGTGTTTTTTTGATATTTTTCATATTATTTATTATTGAATATTTAGTATTAAAACTGTTAAGGCAGCCAACGTGGGTCGCCCACATGTAGTCGAAGAATTTCTGTGGCACTTGCGGCTACTGTAAAATCGCCTGTAGCAGGATTGGCAAAACCCGGTTCTTCGCCAAAACCGCGCTCAAGTACATTGGCAGCATTGTTGGTTGCTGTAACGCTCGATTCACCATTACTTTGGTCAATTTCGCCTGCTTGTGGAAATGCGCCATTAAACCAATAACAGTTATTTTTAATGATTTTGACCGGATTGTTGCTGCTGACACACAATCGGCGCACTACGTTTTGATTGCCACAATCAAAAAAGATATTTTGGTCAAGAGTAAGCGTGAATGTTTTTACACTCATACCCGAATAGTTTGCCATTTGTCCGCCTTTACAAATATTGTAAAATGTGCTGTTTGCAAATTTAACAAAAGAGGCACTGCCACGCTGACCGTTTTGGTAACGAATAAAATAGTTTTCCGAGTTTCTCAATCCATAAATTGTACTATTTGAAATGGTAAGATGGTCAACAAAGCCCTGTTGCACATCAATAGCCGGTCTATTTGTCGAAAGCCATTCAATAACACAATCTTTAATCAGAAAATCAGACACGGTATATGTTTTACCGTTATTGTACAGTATTCTACCCTCAACGCCATTAATATTACAGGATTGTAATACTATTGGATTCGGAATAGTGCCGGTTGATGCAGCGTCCAACAGAATTACTGCGCTATTGGCATTAGCCGGAATTGCACTTAAATCCAAGTTAATAAATTTAAGTGAAAATCCTTTTGCCGAAGCCACAAGTCTGCCATCCAACCCATAAGTAAGCGTAGGTCTATCTGCTTTATTACCACGGAGAATAATCCAATTGTCGCCAAAGTTTAGTTCGCCTGACACACTATAACTGCCACCGGCTTCCAATTCGTAAGCCTGTTCTTCGTCGCTCTGCGTAATTGGATTAGCAGCAAACCACTCATACAAGTCTGTTCCGTTCGGAATGACTATTGCCGGAATCATAGTGCTGTAAGGCACTTCGGTAGAGGCAACGGCATCTTTGTTGTCGTACTTCGGATTACCCAATGCGCGGAGAACAATTTTGTAATTTGTGTCTTCGGCAACAGTACATCTATCAAAACAGCCATCTACCACTTTCTTGTCGATAATATTTACCGGATTGTTTACATCGGTAATATCAATTACCGACAGTTCGTATCCAATAGCGCCATATACTACGCCCCATTGAATGGTAAGAACGTTTTCGGTGTTTTTAGAGAAAGTAACTTTTGCGGCATCCGGCGATTCTAATGTAACACCTTTTACATCGGAAGTAAGTTCCCAATCATCGTGGTAACCGTTGATACAAGAGGCAAAAAACAACATTACCGCAATAAACGGCAATATGCCTGCTTTTTTTAAACATGGTTTTTTCATTTTGGTTAAATTTAAAAAATTAGTAAAAAAAGGGATAAGACTCTAATATATCAAAATCTTACCCCCTTGTCGTATAAAGAAATTTAATTATTTTACTATCACTTTTTGTGTTGGTTGATTTTTTTCAACCACCATATAAATACCTGATTTTACATCTAAACTTTGGGTTCCGGCTGCAAAATCGGCAACTTTTTGTCCTGTAATGTTGTAAATTGTTCCTGCTGCTTGTGCATCACGAACTTCGATTTGTCCTACTTTACCGATAACTGTGGTAGTAGAAGTTTTTGCATTGTCAACAGCGGTAGCATTCGGATCTACATTTGTCCAACGTGCAGCATCCCATGTGTTGTATATATTGACAGCATTGTTAAGCGTTACATTGTCGATTCCCACAAATGGAGCATAGTTTCCCGGAATAATAGCACCGGTTGATTCGCCGATAATTGCAATAACAACTCTTTTACAACTCAATGAATCGTAAGGCAAACCTGTTCTTTCCACTACGCTAAAACGTACAGAATCAGCCAAAGTGCTGGTTGAAGTTGCGGTGATAACATTTGTAAATTCAAAACGACGAATGCCCTTCATTGCTGCCACATTGTCCGAAACATAAGGAACTCCGGTTGTACCATAATGTATAGAGTCTGTTTTGTCAACTGCTGTGTTGTTAGCATTATAACTATTATTAGCAGTAATAGTTCTTGGAACAATAGATATTACCACTTTATAAGTTGTGGTAACAGCAGGGTCATTACCCGGAGCAAGTGGGATAAGCGTAAATGCAACATCCGATTTCAGAGTGTCGCTGGCAAAGTTGAGAGCAATACGAATATCAGTTTTTTTGTATTTACCCGGATAAGCAGCCAAAGCCCGATTACTGTAAGGAAGCCCAATTCCGTCAAGTGCCAATACAACACCTGCTACATCATCCACTGCACTTACCGAAGCCGGAGTAGCAGTTTTACCCGGTATAAAAAGTGTTGCTTCGCTCAAATAGGCTCTTGCAGCATCTACATTCGCAAAAACAACAGGGTCGCCACCACCTGCATAGTTTTGTAGTTTTCCAATGCCGTCGATAGATTGTGCAGCACCGCTTTTAATTAAGGTACCATCAGCATCATATCCACCAATCCACCAGCCTTTAACAGTAGAGGCTTTTCTAAGCGCACCTAATTCTCCTGCGACAGAACTTGTCAAAAGAGTGTTTTCTAACTCGGAGTTAAAATGCCAATTAGCGGTAAATGTAGGGTACTTGTACTTGTTGTTTTTCCATGCGCCATTGTCATATTCCCACCAAATGTCGCCTCTATTTAAGGTGTCAATAACAACACCTGCTTTGGTTTTTTGTCCTGCGTTCATGCCCCAATTCCATTGTGCATTCGCTGTGGTAGCAAACAATATTGCTACAAATAAGAAAGTAAAGATTTTTTTCATTTTTTTGAATTTTAAAAGATTTAACGATATTGATTTATAATTTATATTTTGACTGTGCTGAACTGTGCTGAAACAATGCAAAGATATATTATTTTTTTAATCAACAATAACATATTTTTATGCTATACAGCATATTTTTATTAATGCACCTTAAATTCGCAATTAAATTTCAGAAACAGTATGCAACTGCCTGAAAAAACTTATTAAAACAATGACAAATAGAGTTTGTATAAATTAAGCGATATTTTTGAATTTGATTTTTTTTTCTGTATTGCTTCGTGCCTCGCAATGACGTGAGACACAACCGCAGTCCGTCATTGCGATGGTATTTTCCGAAGCAATCCGGAAAGTCAAAAAAACGTATTTATGTTTTATTGTATATAAATTCTAATAAATAAACGCAGATTGTAAAATACTACAATCTGCGTTTATTTATTAAAGGAATAATGAATTCCAAATTCGATTTACAAATTATTCGTTTTGCATCACTAACTTAGCGAACGATAAATTTCTTGGTAACAACACCTTTTTCGGCAACTGCTTTAACAATGTATGCACCTTGTGCCAAATTGTTAGTATCAAGACGTTTAACCGATTTTGCTTCGCGTATTAACATTCCACTAAGATTATAAAGCTGAATGTCGGCTGTAATGCTTGTAGCAATATATTCTGCCAATGGGAGCACAACGAAAGCATCTGTTTTTGCACTATTTACACCAGTAGTACCTAATGTAGCGTCTGATGTAGCAATTAATCTGATTTCGTGAAGACGAAAATCTTGGACTTCGGCATGACCGTTTGCATGGTCAGGAGTGCCGGCGAGAGCAGCATCACGATAGCTTACATCTTTCCAGCAGTCGTTAATGGTAAAACGCAAAGTAACCGTTTCTTCGCCATCGCCGATAAAGTCTTCCAAACGCACACCTGCTCCTGAACAAAAGTATGCGCTTTTATATGGTTTGTATGTAGTTGCAACATCTTCGTTGCCGGAAGGATATGTAATATCTTCTTTGGTAGAATCTCTATCGGCAAACTGTACAATATTTTTCCACGGATTGCGAATAATTTCCCATGTATTACCACCATCGATAGAGCGTTCCAATTTAATCGCACGTTTACTTCCGCCAATGCTCGAATAAGCATATTGAACTACTAATGCGCCTTTAATGGCTGGTAAAGTAACAATGCCGTGTGTGGCATCTGCTACACTTAGGTCGCTTCCTGTTCCATTACTGTTGCAACGACTTACTTCCAGAAATCCGACAGATAATGGAGTACCATCTTCGGGGTCTGCAATTTGTCCGGCTGTGTAGTTTGTGTTGCTTGTGCCACCGAAAGTTCCACGCGTATATTCAATTTTGTTTTGGGACAAACCTTGAGGAGCGGCTGCACATTTTATCAAACTGATTGCCGCTGTTTGACCTGCAAGAGGTCCTACTAAATTGATTGTTTGATTCCAAGTTGCGTAAGAAGTAGCAGCTGCGCGTCCTTTTGATGTTGCATCGTTGCTGGTATTTGGCTTATCGTGATTAAGAGTCCAGTCCTGGAAATTCTCGTTAATTACCAACGGAAAATCGGCATTTGGCTCAATAGTCCATGTGGCTGGGTTTGGGGCGTACTTTTCGCCGAGAGAATCGGTTACCACTTCGCCAAGTTGTGCTTTGGCTGAAAAACTGCAAACGAACAATGCGCTTGCGCAAATAAGTAAAGTTTTTTTCATAATAAAAATTGTTTGTTTTGTTAATAAATAGTAATTTGTTTTAATATAAAATTTTGTTGTTGAGTGAAAATTATTTTTTCTCTTTCTATCAGCATAGTAATTATCCTTCGTATCCCGTATTTTGTTTAAACTCATCAGGGTTGGAAACTTGGAGTAACTGCGCTGCCGGTATCGGGCGTACAATATGAAAATCCTGAATATTTGCCGCAGCATCGGGATTGTATGCTTTCACATACTCCAGTAATTTGCCTGTGCGTTTAAGGTCAAGCCAGCGCAACTGTTCACCGCAAAGTTCGCGTGCGCGTTCATCTAATATAAAGTCAATATTCGGAATTGATGTAACATTAGTGAAGTTTGCATTTGCTCCGGGCAATGCTCGTTTTGCCCGCAAATCGTTCAATGCTTTGAGTCCTTCGGTACAATTTGCTCCATTTTGTTTAAAGTCTGCCTCTGCAATTATCAAATACATTTCAGCCAAGCGAATCATAAAATAGTCGCGAACACCGGTGGTGGACGAAACCTGTGTCGGCTCAAAATGTTTCCGCAGTTGGAAATACACACGTCTTTCTATTGGTGCTTTGGTTTGGGCATCGTAAAGGTCGTTTTCGTCAAAAACGTTGTAACGAACATAAGGAAAACGCTTTGCTGCAGAATTGTTAAATACAAGTACAAGCGATGTGTCCCCCGGTGCAAAACGATATTTATCGAATAAACTTGGGTCGCCATAAGCGGCTGCATCAGCGGCTGTCCACTTTGGATAATACAAGGTACTTTGCGTAGCACTGTTAGCCAACCATGCATTTTTAAAAGTCGCAGTAAAGCGAGCATCATTTTGCTGGTCGTACATGTTGAGCAGACGGTAGGTTGGCATTATCTGTCCTCCCTGATATTTTCCATCCGTTTCGTTATAATTTGTCTGAGTAAAACCAAATTTTTTTCCGGTAACCGAGAGGGTTGAATAGCGTGGAGTAAACATTGCCGACAAAAATTCAACTCCACCATTAAGCGTGTTGTTCGCGTGGCGATATACTGTCCAAACAGCCTCTTTATTTGAGCGTTGTTTGCTTATATCCCAAAGGTTTTTTACATCTTCGAGCGCAAAGCCGTAATTGTTTATTACATTTTTTGCGTAAGTAATGGCTTCGGCGTTTCGTCCGCGAGTAAGATACATTCGCGCTAATAGGGCTTCGGCTACAGGTTTGGTTATTCTTCCTAAATCGTTAGTAGTAGTTGGCAAGTTGTTTCCTGTTACGGCAAATTCCAAATCTTTGAAAATCTGTTCATAAACTTTTTCGGGCTTTGTTTTGTTGGCAGCCGATTGTGCGCCGGAACTTGGCTCTGTTGTAAAATGTATGTCGCCAAAACTTTCGGTAAGCAACCACCAATAGTATGAGCGCAATACACGCAACTCGGCTTCGCGAGCCGTACGATTTTTTGCAGATGCAGTATATTTAAGCATTGTATTACACTGATTTATTGCAAAATAGAGATTTTTCCAATGTTCTTCTATCCACGCATCACTACTACTAAGCCCAGAATAGTTAAGCAAATTTATATCGGAGTTATCGGAACTGCTTCCGTTAGTCCACAAGTCTGTACCAAATTCCATAAGGTACTCTCCTTTTTTAAGTCCCCAAAGTTTGCGAATATATGCATATGAGGCATTTACGCCTGTTTCAAAGCCACTTTCGGTAGCATAAAGCATTTCTTCGGTAACTCCGGTAGGATTGTATGGAGAGGTAAAATCTTCGCAGGCTGTAAATACAAGCATAAGTGTACAAATCGCTGCTGTTATAAGTTTTGTTTTCATTTTATTTTATAATTATAATTTCAATATCCAAAATGATAAATTAGAAATCGATGTTTACTCCAAATGTAACTAATCTGTTCAGAGGATGGTCGGTCATTAGTTCTCCCAGATTGTTGACGTTTTCGGGGTCAAAACCGGCAGGGTCGCGTTGCCAGATAAACATATTTTTCGCCGAAGCCCAAACACGCAGCCTGTTGATTTGAATTTTTTTTGTTACAGATGCAGGCAAAGTATAACCCAAAGTGATATTTCTAATTTTCAAAAACGAATTTTCGAGCAGGGTCATTGTGTGAGCCATTACATTATCATTTTTGACGTAAGATGAGCCCGGACGCGAGAAAGTGCCTGACGGATTTTCTGGTGTCCAATAATTTACAAACGGAGCATTGTTCTCGCTGTTAGGGTCGTATTTTGTAATAAAATCTGACGAATACCAGTAATTGACGCGGAAAGTGGCAAAAATATTAAGGTCGAATCCCTTCCAATACAAATCGTTGCTCATACTGCCGTAAAAATCAGGTGCCATTTTCCCAAGCACTACGCGGTCGGATGCTGCCGTAATTTTATTATCGGGCTCGCCGTTGGCTCCACCTGCTATGTCGCGAAATTTAATATCACCGGGTTTTGCACCATAAATGGCTGCCTTGTCGGCTTCGTCTATTTGCCATACTCCATCAATAATATATCCGTAAGCAACTTCTACCGGCGAGCCTATAATAAGGCAATTGCGCGAGTATTGATTAATTACGTCTGTACCGTTGGGCAGCGATAGAATTTTTTCTTTGTTTGAAGCAAATGTAAAAGTGGTGTTCCATTGAAATTTTTTGTTGGCTATGTTACGGGTCTCGAGCAAAATTTCGTATCCATTATTACCCACTTCACCAAAATTTCTATAGGTTTCGGAAGCACCGGCTGTTGATGGCAATTGCATTAAAGATATAAGTCCGGTAGTTTTAGAGTTGTAGTAATCGAAAGTTATATTTACTCTGTTATCAAACACTCCTAAATCAACGCCAAAATCATAAGTAGATGTTCTTTCCCATGTAAGGTCTTTGTTTCCAATTTTTGTGCCAAGCGCATAAACGGTTGCTGCTGAACTGCCGTTCCATGTAAAACCTGTTTGTGGCAACAGTGTGGTTTGCGAAACATAGTCACTGGAATTGTCGTTTCCTGAGATACCCCAACTTCCCCTTATTTTCAAGTTGCTAAGATAATCGCTTGATATAATATTTTTGACAAATTCTTCGTCGCTTATTCTCCAAGCAGCACCTGCTGATGGAAATGCAGCCCAGTTTCCGTTTACCTTGCTCGATGCGTCGTAGCGGACAGATGCATTGAAAATGTATTTATCCAACAAAACATAACCTACACGTCCGGCAAACGAAAGATATTCACGTTCTTTGTAATTGCCAGTCAAACCATTGGTGTTAGTAAGTTTTGCGTACCACAGTAGGGTTGGAAATTCAGGAGGATTGGCATCGCCGAAAGTCATTTCCGTATTAATTGATTTTTCCATCGATTGCACTCCGGTAAGAGTAAGGTTGTGTATGTCGGCAAATGTCTTATTGTAAGTCAGAATGTTTTCCCAAGCAAAACGCCGATAGTCGCTTTGCGATTTAGATGCACCGCCATTTTTATGGTCGCTACTGGTCATTGCTTTCACGGATGTTGCGCTGTAATACATACCGTTGACGGAATTGTCGGCAGAAACGCCCAGATTTGAACGCAGTGAAAGCCCTTTTAATGGTTTTATTTCCACGTAAACGGCTCCTGAAAAGCGCGTTCCATAAATATTATTTTGCCAATTATCGGGATTTTCGTCAAGCAACGGATTGGCGTTGTTGCCAATGTTACCGGGATTTAACACCAACACACCATCTTCGTATGGAGTTTCGTATGGAGCAATTCTTCTGGCTACGTTTAAAGGGTCGGAACGTTTGTCGTTGTTGCTGTATGCCATTTGCATCCGCATTCCAATATCAAGCCAACTATATACTTTTTGGTCAACATTCAATCGACCTGTAAAACGTTGGTAATGGTCGCGTGCCAATAGTCCCTGTTCGTCGTAAAAACTTCCCGACAGATAGATTTTTGTTAAATCGTTTCCGGCATTTAAATTAAAATTGTGTTCTTGCTGATAGCCTTGATGCAATGCTATTCCGGGCCAATATGTATTATTTCCGGCATTGATTTTTGCCATTTGGTCAGCCGAAAAAATATCTTCTGCTGTTTTGGGTATTCCCAACCAATTATTGCCGGCTGCCGCAGTAGTTCCTCTTTGTCGTTCGAGCCGATATGCTACATATTGCTCTGTGCTCATATATTCACCGTAACTTGCCACGTTCGACACTCCGTAATACGAATTTAGGCTGACACGCGGACGACCGACCTGCCCCGATTTGGTGGTAACAATAATAACGCCGTTTGCGCCACGTGCACCATATATAGCAGTAGAGGCGGCATCTTTCAGCACATCCATTGAAACAATATCCGAAGTTGGAATATCTTTGAGTGAAACGCCTTGCATACCGTCAACAATAGTAAGTGGCTCGTTATAATTTGCAAGTTGATCTTTTTCCGTAGATACGGAACGGTTTCCACGCAGACGGATAGTTACGCCTTGCCCTGCATCGCCATTGCCACGTGTAACATCAAGTCCTGCTACTCGTCCTTGTAAGGCTTCGGCAGCTTGCGTAACAGGCATTGTGAGTATTTGCTCGGATTTTATGCTTGCCACTGCGCCGGTAAGGTCTCTTTTCTTTGCTACGCCATAACCTATAACTACAACATCGTTCAACGAATTGTTTTCTTCGCGTAGTTGTACGTTAACAATTTGCTTGCCTTGAATATTAACATCTTGCGTTGTGTAACCAAGATACGAAAAAGTTAATACGTTTATGCCTGTTGGTACTTGTAAACTGTAGTTGCCATCTGTGTTTGTAATAGTAGCATTTTTACTTCCTTTTGCCGTTACGGTTGCACCAATTAGCGGCTCGCCGGAAATGTCTGTTACTTTACCTGATACAGAAGTCTGTGCATAAACACTGATGTTCAAAAGGCAAATTGCACAAATTGCGATAATACGCAACGTTTTTACTTGTATTAAATGTCTCATTTTTTATAAAATATTGTTTTCAAAATTAACAAAATAATTGTATGGAATTAGTCTTTTCAGTCTCATTAATTATTATGCTGTACTATGCTGAAAAAAAGTATGCAAATGTATAATAAAAAATCATATTTTATCCAAAAACAAAATATGTTATTAAACATATTTTTGGCAAAAAATATTATTTAGCAGAGCAATGTAGAATTGAAAATTTGAAAATCTTACTGTTCTGCATTTCCCATTAATTTCTTCATTTCTTCATTTTTTAATTTGCACTTTGGCACATTGTTTATTGTCATATTTGCACATTCTCACATCACGTTTTCGTATATTTTTCGCACTTTTAAGCCGGCATCATACCATTTA
>JAITXR010000006.1 GCA_031284665.1 Paludibacter sp. | reverse complement strand
ACTATCAGCACTATTACCTCGCCCGTCAGCAAACTTTCGCCGGCATATTGTCGTAATATAACTTGGAGTGCAGGCTTATCAGGCACGCCTGTATTTATTTCGTCGGAAGCATATCCGATTGTAATTGCAGGCTCATTTACAGTGGAACAGGGCAGTGAGCCGATATTTGCCGCCTCAAATGCCTATTATTTTGTAGCCGATAAAAACGCTGATATTACCACATCAGGCAGAGAATTGGGAAGTAGCGCCACAGCCATTTTTGCAAGCCGCGACGACCTCAATGTTACTTGGACTTTGCAGGATAGCCTCTTGTTTGGTACTGCCGAAAATTCAAATGCTTGGATACGTCTTAATTGCGGTAACCTAAACCTGAATGGCAAAAACCTTATTACCGGAGTTTTTACCGATGATGCAATTACTTATAGCCGATACAACTTTGCGTTTGCTACCGGAGCACGAGCAGTAAATATCGCTAATTCTACTGTTACGGCACGCATCGGCTGGCGTTACAATGCTGCAAACAGCACAGTGCTAACTGCTGCTAATACCGCTAATTCGACAATAAAAATTCCTAATGCCAGCTATCGTTATACTTCTACTTTGCCGCGCGACTTTATGGGGCGCAACAGCGATATATATTATAATCTTGAATTTACTCCGATAGACAACAGGAGTTATTACAATAACACAGGAACAACCAATTCCAGTTATGCAATGATAGAAAATGGTAGATTTAATAAAATCACTCTGCTTGGAACAAACCTTAATCCTACACTGCTAAGTTTTGAACAAACAGATTCACTGCTGCTTACTCAGGACGTAGGAGCCGGTTATTATGTGAGGAAAGACCTTACTGTAAATAAATATCTTGGGAATACGCGCGCTTGCGGAACTATCTCACTTCTGCGCTCAATAGGGTCAAGCAGCAATTTCACAATCAATATGGGCGCAAATGCCACAGTAGCACTCCGCAATATGCAAATAGGCGGCACTGCGATAGATGCCGTTACCGCTCAGTATGGAGTAAATATTAGCGGTGCGGATATGCCCGCCGGAGGGTATCCGGTTGACGACTGTGTGCTGGTACAAGGTACGGGATGGAATGTAACCATTCCCGCAAAGCGGAGTTGGTACTGGGTAGGTGGCAGCGGTAATTGGATTGATATAAATCATTGGAGTGCATCGCCGACAGGTGTTTATCCTTCGACCGACGGACCCTGTCAGCCACCGGCAAATCCAGATAATGTAATTTTTAACGACAATTCATTTACCGACAACGACCAAGTTGTTACTATGACTGTAAATGCCACCTGCGACTCTATGATTTGGAAAGGTAGCACTTTTGCCACGCGGAAACCACAGTTGCATTTTGGGGCTATAGCGAGCAGTATAATCTCGTTATCCGTGTATGGCTCATTTGCTTTGGATACAGGAGTATTTGTATCATACAATGGCTATAAAGACAATGCATACGCAGGCGGGCTGTGGGAATACAAAAATCTTTATCTGTATTCGACCAGACCACACGAAACCTTCAAAACTGCCGGACAAAAAATGGCAACTATCATTAACTTCTTTTCCACATCCACTTGGGATATTCCTGATGGAATAGAAGTCAACGGAGACATACACTTTGGTACAAATGCCAATACTTACGCCAATGCTGTCTATAATTTCGGCGACGATTTGATTAATCCCGATAATCCTGATTACTCATCCAGTTCATCAGGTCAATATAATAATGAGATTTTTTTACTTGCCGGAACGCTAAATATGAACGGACATAATATTGTTACTAATCACTTTGCATCAGCCGGCGGAAATGGAACTCAACGATTGAATATCAAAAATTCGACCGTAGAAGTACAACATGCTATATGGAGTTATAATGGCATCTTGACTGCCGAAGATTCGGAAAATTCGGAAATAAATTTCACTTGCGATAACTTTGCAACTACAATGACTACCGGTAAAAATCAAGTATATAATAATGTGAACTTCAAAAGCGAAAGGTCGGCAATGACTCTTGTTGCACCGGCAGACCAAACTACGCAATTCCGAAATGTAACATTTGCTCGAACGGGAACAATTACGGCAAACGCCAATGCCGCATTAGCCAATCGCCCTGTATTTGGCAAGGTAGAATTTTTGTCGGAAAACACGGCAAATACCATTTTCAGCACTATTACAGGAGGTACGTATCAATATTTGAAACTTAACGGAAATGGACTTTTCAATCAAATAAATGCCGACACTTTGCAGTTTGCCTATAAAAACTCGATGCAATATCGTTTTACGGCAGGCGAAACATCGTATATCAATCAGGCGTGGTATGCCAGCGGTAATTCTTGTGCCGACCACGAAATACGTTCATCCATCGACGGCACAAAAGCCAATGTAAGCGTCCATAAAAATGCCGCTACAATAAAAGCCGAAAATGCCGGCGAGCCTGACACTTTATATCTCGACCACATTTACCTGCGCGATATTTTGGCAGTAACAGGAGCCGACCGTGCCATACTCCGTAAAGGAATATTAAGCAGTACTACTTTCCCTTGGGGGCAGCCGGCAACTGTGGCAGAAAGTGGGAATCCAAACTGGACACTCGACACATATCTGGGAGCAGTGGGCTTTCAAGGGCTTGGCAAAGACATTTCGCTGTCGTGCTCGCAATATCCGTATGTGTTAAACACGGTGTACTTCCTGCCAAATCCGGAATCTACTTTCGAGTGGCACAAGTTAAACCCTGATGGCACGATTAATCCTGCAATTATCAGCACCGAGCCTACATACATCATTCACAACGAAAGCGAAACAGGGGCTTATTACTGCATTGTGGAATATACAAATAACTGTAACTTGAACGATACAGTGCAGGTATTGAGCATTCCGGGCAAGGAAACAATAGAATGGACAGGCGCGGGTGGCAATATCAACTATTATAATCCCAATAACTGGAAATATCCCAACGACCCGCGTTACGATGGCTTTGTGATAACTGAAAATTTGCTTCGCGGCAAATGTTTGCAAGCACCACGCTATTGGTGGTATATTTCCTCGCCGTACACAAGTTTTCATTCCGGCTCATTTGTGCACGATACGACGCTCAACAAAATTGGGTATTATACCGAATCCACAGCGCAATACGGCACTCCGCCGCTCGTTGGCAATGTTAATTTCAACGACAAAGGACGTGGTTTTGCCGCACTGCTCTACGCAATGCCAAAAATCGATTATTTCAAAGGCTCAACAACCCCAAATACAGGAGATATTTCGGTGTCGGTAAGCAACAAAGCGACAGGCAGTTTCGCAGGATTTAACTTAATGGGAAATCCATATTCATCGGCAATAAGCGCAGATAAATTCCTCGATGCCAACGAGCAAGTTATCTGGAAGCATCTCTGGTATCGCTCGCACAATCCAAACAATCTGAGCATACTCGGCTGGGAATATTATTGTATAGATGATGGCTTTGCCGAACAAATCACCACATACGCTGACCCAACTACGCTTGATACCATCGGCTTAATGCAGGCATTCTGGGTAAGAGTACGGTCGGCGTTACCACAAGATGAATATCACCTTAGTTTTTCCGAAAATATGAGACTAAACGGAAACGGCATTTTACGCTCTCCGCAGGCAAACTCAAAAGCAAATCAGGCAAAACCGGAGCCACGTCAGGCAGTACGCTTGCAAGTATCGACGGATATTTATCACGATGCCACATTGCTTGTATTCAAACCAAGCGGCACAATGCACGAAAACAATGTGGATATGAAAAAAATGGCAAACGAGCACAATTTTATTCCTGAGATATTCAGCACAAAAAATAATACCGAGCGAGCCATAAGCAAATACCCGACTATCGTAGCCGGAATGTCGTTAGATATAGGTTTCCGCACGGGCGTACAAGGCAAATTTACCGTCAGCGCAACTGAACTTGTGGATATACCGAAAAATATCAGCATATTGCTGCGCGATAACGTAAGCGGCGACCTGACCGACCTCACTGTCGGCGAAAGTTACACGTTTACATCCGCCGAAACAAACAATGCACAACGCTTTTCGTTGCAATTTGTAAGTAACACTACCGGTTTTGACCACCACGAGCCGACAGCAGCGTTCGCTTACGTTGACGACAAAAACCACATCGTGGCACTTGGCGTGGTGGATAACAAGATTACTCTATACGATGCACTCGGACGAACAGTTACCGACCAATACGCCAACTCCGACCGCTGGACTTACGAACATTCGCTCACCGCAGGCGTCTATCTACTGAAAATCACCGATAAAAACAATGTGGTGAAAACTAATAAGTTGATAATTAAATAATTGACAATTGATAATTAAATAATGGAGAACGGAGAGTGAAAAACTACTGATTAGGTAACTTCTCAAACAATTCAAACATTCAAACTTTTGAAACTATCCACTCTCAGTTCTCCACTGTCCACTAAAAAATAACTTTAACAATATGAAAAATGTGAAAACTAAACCATATATCATTCCGCAACTCACTGCCATTACTATTGATACGGCAATATCGCTGCAAATGCAATCGCACGAAATAGGAACTCCACCCCCCGAGCCGGGTTGGGAAACGGAGTTTAATCATCCATTAAATCCGTATCAAGATTTCCCTGTTGATATTCCTATAAACGACAATTTGGACTTATTGCCCTAAAAATTTAGTAGAGACGCGATTAATCGCGTCTCTACATTTTATTTGGACATCGGATAATCATTATTCTTCGTGTCTTTCTGCCTTTGTGTCGTCGTGTTCAAAAAATTTCTTTTTCTTTTTCTGAATCAGGATTTACAAGATTTTGGAATTTAGAGGGGCGGGGTGCTGGTGCTCTTATCCGTTCGTAATTTGTAATTTTCTTATTTGCCTCATTGTTAATTAGCACATTACTCATTAACCTGCATTTTATATTCAAAATATGGAATGTCTTATAAAAAGCGGGAAAACGATAACTTTATAAAAAAATTGTCGATTAATCTGATTTTTTAGTGAAAAAAAAATATCTTTGCAAATTAAATTTTCATCCATTTTTTAGAATATCAACTTAATAACTATCAATAATAAATCAACAAATTAAAAATCACAATTTTTATGAAAAAACTTACATTATTTTTAGCAGGAATATTATTTCTGAATATCGCAACTGTTAAGGCAGACGAAGGAATGTGGCTTTTGTCGCTGCTTGGCAAAAACTACGAGCAAATGAAAAGTCAAGGTTTTCGCCTCACGCCCGAAGATGTTTACAATGTCAATCGTGGCTGTTTGA
>JAITXR010000071.1 GCA_031284665.1 Paludibacter sp. | reverse complement strand
AGCGAAAAAGCCGAAAAAGTTGTAAATCCACCACAAATGCCCGCCATAAGAAACAGTCGCCACGTTTCGGAAAGTGCGTTTTTGCCAATCAGCGCAAACAAAATTCCGATGACAAAACTACCGATAATATTCACGGCAAAAGTCCCCAACGGAAATAATCGTTCCGGATTTTTAATTAGCAAAGTCAGCAAATACCTCGCCGCGCTGCCCAAAAAGCCTCCCAAACCCACAAAAAGAATTTTTAATAACACAAATTTATTTTAGATTTACGATTTACGATTTACGAATGGCACACAACTTGTCCCGCCTGAGCGGGAGATGTCACTGTCTTATTTGCTGTAATAATTTCTTTTAATTTAATATGTTCGTTGCGGAAACGAGCAGCACTCTTTTCTCCTGTTATGTGAATGGCTTTTTCGGGACAATTGTGAATACAAGCCAAACAAAATGTGCAATTATGCTGATATTTCGGCTCTGTTTCAACAATGATATTGTTCATCGGGCAAACTTTGGCACAAGTGCCGCACTGATTGCACTGCTTGTCGATTGAAAAACGATTGTCAATAGTTGGTTTGAGCGATTTGTTATATCTATGAATTATTGCAGAAAATATTTTCATTCCTACACTCAATTTTCCCACACTGTTTTCACGTTTATTGTTAATATCTTCAACAATTGTTTTTATATGTTCGTCTATTTTTCTGCTTGGTGCTTTTGCTAATTGGTCTTCAACCTTAAATCCGGGCAGATAATTATCTACCATTAACATTTCATTGGTGTAATTGAGTTTAATATTTGACTTGTTTGCCAATTTTTCAAACTCGGAAAGTCCTGCCGCCAAAATGTTTCCATAAGACATTACGGCAAAAAAATAGTCAGCCTCAAAAGTATGTTTTTCCATAAATCTACACACAATCGAAGGCACAGCAAATCCGTAGCAGGGCGTTACAAAACCGATTATATCATCCTTGAAATGTGTTGTTTCCTGTTTCAGCATTTGCGGAATAGACAACAATTCACCACCAAGATTTTTGGCAATGTATAGGCAATTCCCTGTGGTGGTAAAATAAAATATTTTCATCTCGTGCTGTTTTATTTGTTGATATTTATTGTATTTTCATTGTTTTTATTATCGCTGTCTGTCTGCAGTTTCATCGCGTATTAAGCGGATAATATTAATTCTTTATATTTGTTTTTCTATCAGGTAGTTATTGCGTTCGGTGGCGTTGCGCGAAATGAGTTCGGCAAGGAAACCTGCCAAAAACATCATTGTACCAAGTACCATTACCAACATTGCGATGTAAAACAACATATTATCGGCTATTAGCGAACCATAAATACCTTTGTTGAGTTCTATTATCTTATTCACTATCAATGCAATAACCGAAAGGAAGCCGAATAAAAACATCAGGCTTCCCCAAAGTCCGAAAAAGTGCATCGGTTTTTTGCCAAATTTGGCGAGAAACCACAGCGTTATCAAATCGAGATAGCCATTTACAAAGCGATTAAGTCCAAATTTTGTTTCGCCAAATTCGCGTTTCCGATGTTCCACCACCTTTTCGCCAATTTTCCGAAATCCTGCATTTTTTGCCAAATAAGGTATATATCGGTGCATTTCGCCAAAAATTTCAATGTTTTTTACTACCTCTTTTCGGTAGGCTTTCAAGCCACAATTCATATCGTGCAGTTGCAGTCCCGTAACTTTGCGGGCGGTGGCATTGTATAATTTTGAAGGCAAATTTTTGGTTAATTTGGCATCGTATCTGCGTTTTTTCCAGCCCGACACGAGGTCGTAATCCTCTTCTGTTATCATTTTGTACAGTGCCGGAATTTCGTCGGGGCTATCCTGCAAGTCGGCGTCCATTGTGATAACTACCTCTCCCTCAGCCGCTTGAAAGCCACAATGCAAAGCCGGCGACTTGCCATAATTGCTTCGGAACTTTATTCCACGCACAATGTCGGGGTGTTTACTTTCCAACTTTTCAATTACTTGCCACGAGCTGTCGGTACTGCCGTCGTTCACAAAAATTACTTCGTACGAAAATTCATTTTCCGCCATCACACGGCGAATCCACTCGAAAAGTTTTTCGAGCGATTCTGCTTCGTTATACAAAGGTATTACTATTGAAATGTTCATAAAATTTTGGTTTCGGGGTTCAATTTTCAAGTTTGAAAGTGCATTTTCGTTTTTGACTTTGCGTTGCAAAAGTACAAAAACTAATTCATTCTAAAAAACAAAAAAAACAATCACTTGTAAATCAAAAACACACAAGGGCGTTTGTTGATGTCAGGCAAAGCCTTTTTCCATTGCGCAATGCTTTTTGTCCGCACATATTGCGTGGGCAAAGTAAGGTCGGCAGCGATGCACAGCCTGGTATGTGGCTGCAAAATTTTCAACAATTCGTCCAACAATTTCATATTTCGGTAAGGCGTTTCGATAAAAATCTGCGTTTGCTGTTCATTGTGCGCTCGGTTTTCTATTTTTCTAATAGTTTTTGTCCGCTCCGGCTCTTTTACCGGCAGATAGCCCAAAAATGCAAAACTTTGTCCATTAAAGCCCGAAGCCATCAGTGAGAGCAAAATAGATGATGCGCCAACGAGCGGAATTATCTCATAATCAAAGCGTTGAGACAAAGCAACCACATCAGCACCCGGGTCGGCAATGGCAGGGCAACCCGCCTCTGACATCAGCCCAATATCGCGCCCCGACTTCAAAATATCAACAATACATTCTAAATCCGCCTCTTTTGTGTGTTCGTTAAGTTCGGCAAAGGTCAGGTGCTCAATTTCTACGTCAGGTGCAATTTTTTTGATAAATCGGCGTGCTGTGCGCACATTTTCCACCACAAAACAATCTAATACGTTGATTACTTGCGCATTAACAGGTGGAAAAACCTTGTCGAAAGCCATATTTTCGCCCAATGGAGCAGGAATTAAATAGAGTTTAGACATATTTTTTTTGTTAGAAATGATAATTTTATGCAAAGGTAAAGATTTTTTTCTTGTTTAATTTTATGTTTTTAATTTATTAACGTAACTTTGCAGATTGATTCTTGTAAATCAAAAAAAAATAATTAGAAAAACAAAAGGACATATTAATATGAGCAAAAATTTTCCCGAACACAAATCCTTGGATTTGTCGCAGATAAACAAAGAAATTCTTGAATATTGGAAAGAAAATGACACTTTCCATCGCAGTGTAGATGAACGCGAAGGCAATCCTTCCTTCGTTTTTTACGAAGGACCGCCCTCTGCCAACGGTATGCCGGGCATTCATCACGTTATGGCACGGACGATTAAAGACGTTTTTTGCCGTTTCAAAACGATGAAAGGCTTTCAGGTGAAACGCAAAGCCGGTTGGGACACGCACGGACTGCCCGTAGAACTTGGCGTGGAAAAAATGCTGGGCATCACCAAAGAAGATATTGGCAAAAAAATTACCATCGAGGAATATAACGCCGCTTGCCGCCGCGAAGTGATGAAATATACCCGCGAATGGGAAGACCTGACCACAAAAATGGGCTATTGGGTGGATATGAACGAGCCGTATATTACCTACGACAATCGCTATATCGAAACGCTTTGGTATTTGCTTAAACAGCTGTATAACAAAGGATTGCTGTATAAAGGTTACACCATTCAGCCCTATTCACCTGCTGCCGGCACAGGACTTTCGACCCACGAACTCAACCAACCTGGTGCTTACAAAGATGTAAAAGATTTGACGGCGGTGGCACAGTTTAAATTAAAAATTAAAAATGAAAAATTAAAAATTAATTCAGAACTTCCGATTTTCGTATTGGCTTGGACTACTACGCCTTGGACTTTGCCCTCGAACACAGCACTTTGCGTGGGGGCAAATATCGACTATGTGTTGGTAAAAGCCAAAAACCCATATTCCGAAAAAGAGTGCGTTTATATACTTGCAAAAGAGCGAGTTAGTGCTTATTTTGGCGAAAAGAAAATTGAAGATTTTGAAATTATCGGTGAAATAAAAGGCGCAGAATTGGTAGGTTTGGAATACGAACAATTAATTCCGTTTGTTACGCCAATCGGCGAAGCATTTCGTGTGATTTCGGGCGATTTTGTAACCACCGAAGACGGTACAGGAATTGTGCATATGGCTCCCACTTTTGGTGCGGACGACGACCGTGTGGCAAAACAAAACGGCATTGCGCCGATGTTGCTCGTGGATAAAAACGGAAAACGTGTGCCAATGGTGGATTTGACAGGTAAATTCTACAAAATTGAAGATTTAGATGCAGATTTTGTAAAATCGAATGTGAACGTTGAACTTTACAATTTATATGCAGGAAAATTTGTGAAAGATGCTTATTATCAAGAACTTGCCGAAAATCACATTTCGCTCGATTTGGAAATTTGTTTCTATTTGCAGGAAAATGGCTTGCTCTTCAAGCGCGAAAAACATTTGCACAATTATCCGCATTGTTGGCGCACCGACAAACCTGTATTGTACTATCCCTTAGATAGTTGGTTT
>JAITXR010000352.1 GCA_031284665.1 Paludibacter sp. | reverse complement strand
GTGCTGATTTTTTGCAAATCGGTGTAGTCGGCAACAATTTCGCCCTTGTTAATCACTATCACTCGGTTGCATATTGCCTTGATTTCCTGCATAATATGTGTGCTGAGCAACACAGTTCGGTTTTTACCAATTTCGCGGATAAGGTTACGGATTTCGTCTAATTGGTTGGGGTCGAGCCCTGTTGTAGGTTCGTCGAGAATCAGCACTTTGGGGTCGGGAATAAGTGCCTGTGCCAGCCCCACACGCTGTCTGTAACCTTTGGACAGCTGCCCTATTTTTTTCTTAAATTCAGCGCGTAATCCAACTGTATCTATCAGTTGTTCAACACGTTGTGCTTTGTTTTTTATTTTGAAAGCCGAAGCCACAAACAGCAAATATTCCTTCACATACATATCGGCATAGAGCGGATTTTGTTCCGGCAAATAACCGATTAATGACTTGGTATAGAGCGCATTATCTTTTACCTCGGCATCGCACACACGTACCGAACCGCTGTCGTAGGGCAACGAACCGCAAACGATGCGCATAGTAGTAGTTTTTCCTGCTCCATTCGGACCCAGAAAACCCACCACCTCGCCGTTTCCAATTTCGAGCGAAATATTGTTTAGAACGGTTTGTGAGCCGTACTTTTTTGAAAGATTTGTTATACTAATTGACACGATTTTTGTAATTTAATAATGGCACGCAGATGACGCGGATTAGGCGGATTTGCGCGGATTAAATTCAATTAAGAATTAAGAATTAAGAATTAATATTTTCTTTGCGGCTTTGTTTCTTCGTGACTTAGCGTTAAATATATTTATATTTTTAACGCTAAGATGCAAAGTCGGAAAGCCGCTAAGAATTTTAATTGTTTATTTTAACTACTTAACTACTTAACTACTTAACTACTTTATTTTTCATTTTTTTATGAAGTATTTCAAAATAATTGAAAAGGCTATGTACCACACAATCAGCCACATAATGCCCTCTAACCCAAAAATAATGAGTAATCCTGCGCAACCTATCAAAAACAGGTACTGTATTTTATTGTCCTTCCACGCTAAGCCTTTGACTTTGAGCGAAAACATTGGCAATTCCGACACCAAAAGCAAACTAAAAATAACAGTTAGCACAAGGAGAAAAACAGGCTGCACAGCGAAAAACGAAGAATATGCATACGCCAAACCTGCCCAAAAAATGGCGTTGGCGGGCACGGGCAATCCAAGAAAAGAGCTTGTCTGCCGTTCGTCGAGGTTGAATTTGGCGAGGCGCAAGGCAGAGAAAGCGGGAATGATAAATCCGCCAAAGCGCAACCACTCGTAACCACCTTGCTCAAGTATCGAAAATACCAACGCACCGGGTGCAAAGCCAAAACTAACGACGTCAGCCAGTGAGTCAAGTTCCTTACCCACAGCCGAATAGGCGTGCAGCAGTCGCGCTGCAAGTCCATCGCAAAAATCGAACACGGCAGCCACCAGAATAGCCCACAGTGCATACTTAAAATCGCCATTAAAAGCGAACCATACTGCAATGCAACCACTAATAAGGTTGAGGCAGGTAATAGTGTTTGGGATATAGTTTTTTATTTTCATAAATATATAATAATATAGCCCCCAAACCCCCAAAGGGGCTTAAAGAGTGGGCATTGTTAATTATCTTTGTTATACGTTGTGTGTTTTCTATTTTGTACGCCGCCAAAGTCCCCTTCCGCTTAGGCGGAATAAATAGTGGGGGATTTAGGGGGCTTTCGTTTTTTTGTCAGTCTGTTATGCTTGACAGAAATGTTTCCAATTGTTCCGAGCTTACTCTGGTGGTAATTTCGCCACCTACTGCGTACGACATATAGCCTGTTTCTTCCGAAACCACTACTGCCACAGCGTCTGTTTGTTCGGTGATGCCTATTGCAGCGCGGTGTCGAAGTCCTAAACTCTTGGAAATGTTGGTGTTACGCGACACCGGCAAAATACATCCTGCTGCTTTCAGTCGCCCGTTCGACACCATCAGTGCACCATCGTGCAGCGGACTGTTTTTGAAAAAAATGTTCTCTATCAGTCGCGAATTAACATTGGCATCAATCGTTTCGCCCGACTGTGCATAAAATTCCAAATCGCTGGTGCGTGTGATAACAATCAGTGCGCCAACGTGATTACGCGCCAAATTCCTACACGAAATCAAAATTTGTTGCAGTTCGTAGTTTTTCTTTTCCTTATCTGTTGTGCCAAATATTTTTTTGAACACAGTGAAAATGCTCCAATGTTTTTGCGAACCAATGCGCGAGAAAAAACGCCGAATTTCATCTTGAAAAAGCACCACAATAGCAAATGCGCCCACATTGATAATGCGGTCGAAAATACCTCCGAGCATTTCCATACGCAACACTCGTGTTGCAAGATACCATATTGCGATAAAAATCAGTACGCCAATAAAAATACTTGCTGCCCCCGATTTTTTCAGCACGCGATAGACATAATACAGCATCGTGGCTGCCAACACTATATCTACGATGTCTTTTATCCCAAATTCAATGCCAAACATTTTTATTTACTATTTGCGAAAATTGTTAATTGGGTACAAAGGTACAAATAAAACGAAAAACGAAAGACGAAAAATGAACTTTTTTTCATTTTTTATATCCAAACCGTCAAAATTAGTTCTCAATTTGCAAACAGTTGCCGGCTATCACATTTTTTTATTACAAATATTTTTGTACTTTTGCAGAATAAAACGATGAATTTACAATAATGGAAGAATACAAAATACAATTCAAGAAAGCATTAGATGCCTTTGCCGATAATTTATGCAGTTATGTGGCTACTGAAACAGGCGATTGGTCGGTAAAAGGCTTTATAGATGTTTACAAAAACATCTATACGATTTCTTCCGACACAAAGATTGTTTCAAAAATACTTGAAATACATATTTTTCCGCAAATTATTCATTTTGCCGAAAAAATCGGCTACAATATAATTCTTGCCGAACAGCAAAACTATTATCCCGACTTGACTTTTGTAAATAAAAAAGACGAAAACATAAAATTTGCCGTTGATTTAAAAACCACTTATCGCAAGAAGAGCGGTATTGCAAGTTTTACTTTGGGTAGTCACGGTGCATATTTTAAGGAACGCGACAAACAGAAAAATATTCAATTCCCTTATAATCAATATTTAGGGCATTATTGTTTGGGGATAATTTACACTCGAACAGACCTTGATGCGTCTGAAACTGAAATATATAGTGTACAAGAATTGCAGGAAGAATGTGAAATGCCAATTAAAAAAGTAGGCGAAAGGGAAGTTACTTCCGTCAAAAATCTAAAATCAATTAGTTCTGTAATTAAAGATTTTGATTTTTTTGTTGCCGAAAAATGGAAAATTGCGAGCGACAAACAGGGCTCAGGTAATACGGCAAATATTGGCTGTACGCTAAATTTAGAAGATTTGAAAAATGAGAATGGTATTTTCAGCCAACTTGGCGAAGAATGGTTTGACGAATATTGGATGAATTTTGGCTTTGTAACGATGCTGAAAGGTGGGAAAAGTATCAAAATTACCAATTTGAGAGATTTTTTGGAATTTAAAGGGCGCATCGATTTGTTGGATAAAATTGTAAAAAGACATTGATATGAAAGTGATTGTGCCACCCATTAAAAGTCAGGGAATTAAAACCAAACTTGTACCTTGGATTAAAGAAATTGCCCCAAAAGTTGAAGGGCGATGGATTGAGCCGTTTCTGGGAACAGGAGTGGTAGCTTTTAATTCCGGTTACGAGAAGGCAATTCTGAATGATACAAACCCGCATATTATCAATTTTTATAAATTGGTGCAAGAACACAAAATCACGGTTTCTTCAATGAAGCAGTACCTTGAAAACGAAGGTAAATTGTTGCGAGAAGCAGATAATAATGGCTACGAACACTATTTGAAGGTACGCGCTCGGTTTAATAGTGGCGAATATTCTCCGTTTGACTTTATTTTTCTTTCTCGTGCAGGTTTTAATGGAATGATGCGTTTCAGTAGTAAAGGAAATTGGAATATTCCATTTTGTAA
>JAITXR010000260.1 GCA_031284665.1 Paludibacter sp. | reverse complement strand
TGTAGCAGTACGAATCATTAATGTTCTAAGAAAACCTTCCTGCTTTCGTAAATCAAAAAATGTAAGATTATGCTCTACCGCATAGTGCCTGATTTCGTTACGAATTCGATTTTGAATATTGTCCTGTAAGCAACAATATTCTATATCAAGCACTTTGTCGAACAAACCGGGGATATGAAAACCGAGTGCATTATTATCTGCAAATTCCATATTTTCATCCATTTGTTCATAAGTTCGCCAACGCCGATTCGAAAATGTAAACTCAAGTTTATTGCGATAAAATTCCGTTAATTTTGAGCCGATAATTTTTTGAATTTCGGGTAAATCTATTTTTCCGATGCGCGTTAAATTATCCTCAACCTGTTTTTGCTTGAATTGTAATTGTTCCTCGTAAGGTAAAATCTGCCATTTACACCCACCGCACACGCCAAAATGCGGGCAAAGTGGCTCTTGGCGCTTTTCGGAATATTTTTCAAAACGAACAACTCGCCCTTCCATAAAATTTTTTTTGCGCTTTGTAACCTGAATATCGACCACATCGCCCGGAACGGCAAAAGGAACAAATACAACCATATCGTCAATTCGGGCAATAGCCTTACCTTCGGCTGCCACATCGCGTATTTCTATATTATTAAGTAATGGCAAAGTCTTTTTTTTCGGCATTTTGTTAATGTATTAATGTGATTATCCGTTAAATAAAAAAACAAAAGTACAAAAAAAATATTAATAATGATTAGAGAATGGTTAACCATTGTTTTCCCGCCATTTTGCAGTGGCGTTGCACGCAATGCTACTACGGACTATATTGGAGACATAAAAAACAAAACACAACGGAAAATCAAGCATTTACCGTACTTTGTTTTTTCTTTTTGGCGAGTACTTAATTTTGTATAGTGCAAAATATTGTGCATTAACAAATTTGGAAAAACTTGGCTGAAATTGATAGATTTCACTCAATTTTATTTTTTTGCACGATTTCCCCATTACTTTGCACGATTTCCCATATTTTTTGATTAATTATTCCATTGTTCCTTTTTGCTTGATGTTGTATTTTTGGTAATTATTAAAATAAATAAATCAATGAGTGAATTTTGAAAATTTATTTATTTTTTTCTAAGAATGCTTTTTTGAAAAAACACAGCGTTAACCATTTGTTATTTTTTTAACAGAATACTATTTAGTTTATAGCAATGAAACACACACTTATCATTACACTTTTATCTCTTTTGAGCATTGGCAATGCTTTTGCGCAAATCGACACCGAATTTTGGTTTGCGGCTCCCGATTTGTCAAGAAATCACTCACCGCGACCTATCCAACTGCGGATTATGAGTTTTAGTCAAGCGGCAACGGTTACAGTTACCCAGCCTGCTAATCTTTCTGTTGCTCCTATTGTTAGAAATTTACCTGCTAATAGTTATACAATCATAGAATATGCATTAGATAGTAATAATGACATACCGCAGGTAGAAACATCTCAAGTTTCCGGCAATGATATAAAAAACACCGGAATACTAATTTCATCTACTGCCGAAATCAGTGCTTATTATATAAATAGAGGCGATAATAGCGAGGCTTATGCGCTGAAAGGAAAGAATGCTTTGGGAAGAGATTTTCTTGTGCCGGGGCAAACAGAATATACCTCCAGACATGTGGGCGATGCCAGAAATACTGTCGAAATTGTGGCTTCCGAAGATGGCACCGTTGTAACTATTAAACCTTCAAGACCTTGCATAGGACATCCTGCCGGTACGCAATTTAACATTATACTTAACAAAGGGCAGGCTTATGCTTTGAAAGGAGTGGCGGTTGGCGACCTTTTGTATAATACAACGGTTAAGTCGAATAAACCTGTTGCTGTAAACTATACCGATGACTCGGTAAACTGTCCGGGTGGCGATTTAATTGGCGACCAGTTAGTACCGGTAGATTTGCTGGGTACAGAATATGTAGTCATCAGAAATGAAAAGGGCAATGCCGACAAAGTTTATATTCTCCCCACAGAAAACGGCACCATTGTAACTATTAACGGCGTAGCACAAGCGACGATGAATGTTGGTGGAAGTAGAATTTATTCGCTTGGAATAGCCTCTACCAGCAATATTCCTATTGCTACTTATATAACTTCCAACAAGCCAATAAGCGTGTTGCTGTTGGCTTACAAAGGCGCCGAACCCGGAGCAAGCATATTACCTGCATTGTCGTGTACCGGCTCGAGCCAAATATCGTATTATCCGGCAGAATCATCAGCAATTGTAAACATTGTTACAAAAACCGAAAATGTAGATTATTTCTCTGTGCTTGGCAATCCGTATGCCATACCTAACAATTTATTTCTCCCTGTACCAAATACAGGTGGTGAGTACTCATATTTCAGAGGCGAAGTGAGCGGTAATCCGGTAATAAGAATAGTAAATTCAAAGGGTTTGTTCCAAGCCGGATTTTTTGAATCAGGAGGTAATACTTGCTCTTATGGATATTTTTCTAATTACAATGTTTTTCCGCTAAGTGCTTCATTCGACAAAACTTTTTATTTTGAAGGAGATAATATTGTATTGCAATTGCCCGATTCGGCACAGTTCAATAATGTTGTGTGGACGGGACCAAACGGATTTTCGGATAGCGGGGCACAGATAGTAATTAGTCCGGCAAGCATTCAACATTCGGGAATGTGGATTGTGAATGCCTCGCATATAGATGGTTGCACTGTGGTACCCGATACCTTTTATATTACTGTGTTTGAAAAACATAATAAACAGGAAATTGAAATTTGTTACGGCAATACGGTAACTTTATCGGCACAAGGCAGCGCACCGTATTTGTGGAATGGCGGGCAGACCACCCAAAATATAAGCGTTCAGCCCGCAAGGGACATTACATATACCGTAAGCAATATGTACGAAGGCGAGCAGGCTCAAATGTTTCAAATTCAGGACTCGTTTTTTGTAGCAGTAAGAGACTCGCTAAAACCTGTGGTTTCGGGCGATTTGGTAATATGCAACGGACAAGCAAGCATAACGGCTGAGCAAGGTTACGAAACATATCTGTGGAATACCGGAGCAACTACACGAAGTATAAATGTATCAAATTCAGGAAGTTATTGGGTGAAAGTTACAAGTGGTGATTGCCGAGGTACCGGATTTTATTCGGTTGCGCCTACGCCGGACATTAAAATTTCGTTCAACCAAAAACCTGAAACCTGTATCGGCGAGCCGTTTTTGGAAATTCCGCTTACCACAATCGAAGGAGAGGCAGGCAGTTTTAGTTTGCTCGTTCAAGAGCCGGAATTTACTGATATTCTAAATCAGCAAATTAGTGGAAATACACTTCAAATTCCTTTGGAAAATCTTAATGCCGGACTTTATCATGCCGAACTGAAAATTTTTGAGAAAAATTGCGGAAAAGCAGTGTCGTATCCTTTGGAAATAATGGTAAAATATCCTGCCAATATTATTACGCAGCGTTGGAACGATGTTTTGGCAATCAAAAATTCCACTTACAATGGCGGTTACAATTTTACGGCTTTCAAATGGTATCTTAACGGAACTCCAATACCGGATGCTACCAAATCGTTTCTCTATCAGGAGGCAGGATTTAAGCAAAATCAATCCGATAGATATTCAGCACTTTTGACTAACGAGCGTGGCGATAATGTTTTCACTTGCGATTTTGTGCCGGAGTATTTGCCAAATGCAACAATACAAGTTTCGCTGGTAAGCACAAATCAAGTTATTCCAACTACCGAACAGGGTACTGTGTATATTTATAACATTACCGGAGCAGTAGTGTCGATACAACAAGTTGAAAATAATCAGTTTAACGCACCCGACAAACCGGGGATTTATATTATTCAAGTGAATAATGAAAGACGTAAAATTTTAGTTAGATAATTTTTTCTAACTTTCATTAATTTCCATTTATTAATGATTGAGATTAGTGAAAAAAATACGAAATAGAATATGAAAAACACATTTATCATTTCTGCATTATTATTATTCCTGTGCATTGGCAATGCTTATGGTCAGCGCGGCAAGGAATTTTGGTTTGCCGTGCCGAAAATTACTACAGGCGACGGTGGTGCCAACGACAAGGTGCGTTTCGTGTTTACCGCCTACGACCAAGTTACCACCATTCATATCGAGCAAGTGCAAGTGCCGGGTTTTACACCTATAAATATTACGCATACTTTGCAGCCTAACACATCGTGGGAATGGAATGCCGGAGCAACATATCTGGGGCAGTTGGAAGTTATGGCAAATTA
>JAITXR010000216.1 GCA_031284665.1 Paludibacter sp. | reverse complement strand
AAGAAAATTTTCCTTAATATTATAAATTTCAATCAAAAAATATTATTTTTGTATCAAAAATTCCGTTGTGAAACATATTTATCGAATATTACTAAAAATCTGTGGTTGGAAAATCAATATTCCTTTCCGTGAGCCAAGCAAAAGCGTTATTTGCCTTGCGCCGCATACAAGCAATATGGATTTTGTCATCGGGCAGTTAGGTCTGCGTGCAAGCGGCAGGAAAACATCATTTTTAATGAAAAAATTTTGGTTTTTTTTTCCGCTAAAATATATTTTTACCGCCATTGGTGGAATTGCTGTTGATAGGACAAAGCATAATTCACTTACTGACCGGATGGTCGATATGTTCAACAGTAACGAAAAGTTTCATTTGGCAATCACGCCCGAAGGCTCGCGCAAAGCGGTTGAGGAATGGAAAACAGGGTTTTATTACATCGCACTGAAAGCCTCTGTGCCTGTCGAACTTGCTTATATCGATTACAAGAAAAAGACTGTCGGCATTTTGTCCGTTTTTATTCCCACAGGAAACGAAAGTGCCGATTTGGCTACAATAAAATCGTATTATAAAAACGTGTGCGCAAGATACCCGGAAAAGAGTAAATTAGTGATAAGTGGTTAACGATAAGTGATTAACATCCGAATTTGGGAGTTAATCACTTATCACTAATCGTTAATCTTATTTATTAATTAACCCTAACAGAATTTCAATCTCTGTTAGGGTTATCATTAATATAGGATGTAAAATGAAAATATTCCAAATTTGGAAGTCACTTATCGTTAATCACTATTCGTTAGTATCCGCGTATAGCCTCAATTCCGGGTAATGATTTTCCTTCGATTGCTTCGAGCAGCGCACCGCCACCGGTGGAAACATACGAAACGCCGTCGGCTAACCCGAATTTGTTGACACATGCCACTGAATCGCCTCCGCCAACAAGCGAAAATGCTCCGTTTTTGGTTGCTTCCACTATTGCCTCGCCAACAGAACGCGAGCCGTGAGTAAAGTTTTCAAATTCAAAAACGCCTGTAGGTCCGTTCCAAAGTATTGTTTTTGAGTTTTTTATAACATTGGCAAAAAGAATTTCGGTTTCCGGTCCAATATCAAGTCCTTCCCATCCATCGGGAATTGCGCCTACTGGAACAAATGTGGTGTTGGCATCGTTGCTAAACGAGTCGGCAATTTTGGCATCGCTGGCAAGTACGAGATTGACATTGTTTTCTTTGGCTTTTGCTATCAAATCGAGAGCCAAGTCAAGTTTATCTTCTTCAACAAGAGAATTTCCGATTTTTCCGCCAAGTGCTTTTGTAAAAGTGTAGGTCATTCCGCCTGCAATTATCAGATTATCAACTTTTGTAAGCAGATTTTCGATGATTTCAATTTTCGACGATACTTTTGAGCCTCCCATAATGGCGGTGAACGGATGAACGGTTTCGGCAAGCACTTTCTGCACTGCCACCACTTCTTTATTCATCAGATAACCGAACATTTTGTTGTCCGCATCAAAATAATTGGCTATCAACGCAGTCGATGCGTGTGCTCGGTGAGCAGTACCAAAGGCATCGTTTACATAACAATCGGCATACGAGGCAAGTGTTTTTGTAAATGTTTTCTGACTTTCTTTAACTGCTTTTTTGGCGGCAGATTTTTCCTCGTCGGTAGCATCGTCGGCAAGACCGCGCGCTTTGCCTTCTTCTTCGGCGTAATAGCGCAGGTTTTCGAGCAATAATGCTTCGCCGGGCTTGAGTTCGGCAGCAATTTTAGCAGTGGCATCACCCATACAGTCGGGTACAAATTTCACATCAACTCCCAGCAATTCCGAAACGTGAGCCACGATTGGTTTGAGAGAGTACTTGGTGTCGGGATTTTTTTTCGGGCGACCGAGATGCGAGGCAATAATCAGACTTCCGCCATCAGCCAATACTTTTTTCAAAGTTGGCAATGCAGCGCGGATGCGAGTATCGTCGGTAATATTAAAGTTGTCGTCGAGCGGAACGTTAAAGTCCACACGAACAAAGGCACGTTTGCCTGCAAAGTTGAATTTGTCAATAGTTTGCATAATATTTTAGTTTTAATGTTTGAAATTTCCGCTTGCAAAATTAATAAAATATTTTAAAAAAACAATCTCCAATGTGCCAATGTGCCAATATGCCAATGTGCCAATTAAGAAATGAAGAAATTTAGGAATGAAGAAATTAATTAGCAAATAAACAATCCAGATAAATCCGCGATAAATCGGGAGACCTCGGGACAAGTTATGCAAATGTGCCAATGAAGAAATGAAGAAATTTTGTTATAAGATTTTACAAATACCTTAACGTATCGTTCATCGGCTTTTCAAAAACAAAACCATCGAAACACAAATCTTCGTCTAATTCTGCCCAATGAATACCGAAAGGCGAGAGGGTAAAATGTCTGCGCTGTGTTTGTGTAGCATTTTTCAGGCGCAACGAATCTGAAAATGAATAAAAGCCATTTCCTTTGTCGGTGTTCAAAATAATTTTGTCCGCCTCTATCTTTATGTTTTTTACCTTAATCATTAATAAAATAATGTTGGCATAATTTTTAATGTTTTTACTTAATACAAAGCGAATAATTAATAGTGATTCGTGAAAAGAAAGAACAAAGAATAATAACAAAACTACTAATTTGGGAACTGTTCAAACTTCTCAAACCATTCAAACTATTTAAACAACTCTCCACTCTCAGTTCTCCACTATCCACTAAAACTTCCTCTCACTCCACCGAAAATATTGCTTTATCGGTTTTAGGGTCGGCGAGGTAATATTGAATTGCGCTGTCGTTGAGTTTCAAAACGTTGCGGTTAAGTAAATTAATTATTTCAGCCCCCGCCCAAATTGCAGGTCCATAGCCGTGCGCAGCATATTTGTGTACCGGTCGATAATAGTAAAACGCTGGGTCAAAAGCCATTCCCGTCCCCACGCAAGTGCCTTCCACTTCGCCCTGCGCGTTGATTTTTGTAGCCACCGCATTCCAACCCAAAACCGCAGATGCCGAAAATGCGCCGGCATCGAGCCAACCCTGATTTATGCCGTGCGCAAAACAGTAAGTGTAAATGGCTGTTGCCGAAGTTTCGAGATATGAATCGTTGCGGTCGAGCAACTGATGCCAAAATCCTTCGCCCGATTGCAGCGCGAGCAAGCCTTCGGCGTGAAGGCGGTAAAGTTCCAGCACTTCCTGCCTGCCTGCGTAATTTTCGGGCAAAGCGTCAAGCACTTCGGTTAACGTCAGGATTGCCCATCCATTGGCTCTTGCCCAATGAAAAGCGGGATGAAAATCCATTGCTTCGACCCATCCGTGGCGGAAAAGTTTTTTTTCGGGCAACCACATTTTATCTTTGAACAAACGGATTTGGCGGACGGCTTCGTCATAATACTTGGTGTTGTCGGTCATTTTGCCCATATTTACAATCGCGGGGATTGACATAAACATATCGTCGAGCCAGACGGTGTTCGGCTGAGGGCGATTGCGAGCAAAAGTACCATCGGGCAAACGAAATTCGCGGTTGATAATGTAATTGATATAACGCCCTATCAATGGCTCGTGATTGAATTTTACGCCCTGATTTACGGCTTTTATCATCGCCGCGCAGATTGCACCGGCATCGTCCAGAGCAGCAGGATTAAGCACTTGCCGCAACTGATTGTCGGTGCGAATGTCGAATTTTTCAAAAAAAGGAGCAACATCACCCAAAAATTTAAACCTCTGAGCAGTATAATTTGTAAAACGCACATCGCCGGTAATTTTCCCTGCGCTAAGCATTGCGGCATAAGTTACGCCCCATTCGTAACTTGTCAGGCGAAATTTCCCGAGTTCGAGAGCCGAATTTTCGTTGATTTTTTGATAATTAACAATTTTCTGTTGCGTCGTGCGGTCAATAACTTTCGTAGGAGTTGCGCTTTCCAAAAAAGCAAGAATAGCATCGAGTTTGGCTTTTACATCGCCTGTCGAAGGAATGACGTATGCAATTTTATAATCCGGTTTCATAAGATGCAAAGGAGTATTCGAATCATTGATTTCGGGCGAAGTGCTTTGCTGCGCACTCAAAGTAA
>JAITXR010000410.1 GCA_031284665.1 Paludibacter sp. | reverse complement strand
TCGATTTGAGGCACAGAAAAAGTGCTGTATTCATTGAGTTTGCGCGAGCCTTGATAGTCGTAACCTTCGAGGGTTTGATGTAAATATTGAAGAGCCTCGTTTTCCTCAACCAAATAAACGGTTTGAAACAAGCAACGGCGCACGCTTTCGTTAAACTGGTTTTCGACTATTTGTACATTGAGGTTAAAATAACGCACCTGCAAAATAATTAGTCCTGCGAGCGTTACCAACATTGATGAAATTAATATGTAAAGTGCAAAGCGTTTCACTGTTATTGTTGTTTTTTTTCGATACAAAACTAATTTTTTTTAATTTAATAAAAAAATAATTCTGCCCCAATTAACATAAATTTCACATTAATTAAGTTTATTCGAGCGTAATACGGGCACAATTTAATAAAATTAACTATATTTGCGCTAAAAAGACTTTGTAATCTAATAAAAAATATGTTATAAAAAATATGTTTTTTTTGCTGCACTACAAAAAAGTTTATATAATTTTGCAGCCCTAAACATTATCAAATTATAATTAACTATGAAATCAATAGAAAAAAACATTGCCGCGCAACTTCTGAAAGTAAAAGCCATAAAACTTCAACCACAAAATCCTTTTATTTGGGCTTCGGGATGGAAATCGCCGATTTACTGCGACAATCGCAAAACGCTGTCGTATCCCACTGTTCGTAGTTCTATTAAGGACGAATTAGTGAATATTATTCGCCAACAATTTGCCGATGTAGAAGTAATTGCCGGAGTTGCCACAGGTGCAATTGCGCAAGGAGCATTGGTGGCTGAGGCTATGAACTTGCCTTTTATTTATGTTCGCAGCTCGCCAAAAGACCACGGACTCGAAAATTTGATTGAAGGCGATTTGCGACCGGGACAAAAAGTTGTTATCATCGAAGACCTTATTTCGACCGGTGGCAGCAGTCTCAAAGCAGTAGAAGCCATTCGTAACGACGGCTCGCAGGTGCTGGGTATGGTGGCTATTTTCTCGTACGGATTCCCGATTGCCGAGAAAAAATTCAAGCAAGCAAAGGTAAATCTCTTTACTTTAAGTAATTACGAGGCTGTGCTTGCACAATCGCTCGCTACCAATTATATTAAAGAAGATGAAGTGGAAATTCTGAAAAAATGGCGACAAAATCCCGAAACTTGGGGAAATGAATAATAAACTTACTTCCGAAAATAACAATTAAATCGCATTATATCAATGATTTATACCTATAAAAGCGAGATAAAAACACTCAACATAAGTGCTGAAAAAGCATTTGAAAAATTAAGTGATTTCAGCCAACTCGAAAATCTTAAAACTCAGCCAAATTTACCACCCGAAATAAAAAACGTAAATTTTGCAAAAGATTATTTAAGTATCAACACAGCAGGGCAAACGGCTGGACTTAAAATTGTTGAGCGCGAGCCATTCAAAGCCATAAAACTCGAAGGAATGAATCTTCCGATAAAAGTTGATGCGCAAATACTTCTTAGCGAGTCAGCCGCCGACAGCACGCAATTACAATTAACGCTGAACGCCGACTTGCCCGCTATGTTAAAATTAATGTTCGACAGCAAACTCCGCGATATGGTAAACCTTGTTGCCGAAGTGCTGCAAAAAGGGGTGGAATAAGCCAATTACGAAAATTACGAATTCCTAATTACGACCGAGAGTACACGGTCGCAGGGTGCAGGGTGCAAGATGCGGGACACGGCTTGTAAATTTCTAAAACTCAAAATATATCATAAATAACCAAGCAATTTTCACAATGCGCAAAGTCAAATAGCATAATTTAGCCAAAAAATAATGATTTTTTTTGAAAACAAGTTTTTTTCAACGAAAAATACTATATTTACCTCGTTAATTCAAGAATTTCTTGTGTCAATCTTAAATCATACTCAATTATGACAAACAAACAATTCAACGACCTTGTATCAATTGTCGAAGGACGGCAACCCGCCGAAGTGCCTGTCGGTTTTATTATTGATTGCCCGTGGCTACCGCAATGGTACGGAATTTCGCTGCTCGATTATTTTTCGAGCGACGAACTTTGGTTTAATGCAAATCTGAAAGTGTGCGAAACATTTCCCGAAATAATGTTTTTGCCCGGCTTTTGGAGCGAATACGGTATGTGTACCGAGCCTTCGGCTTTTGGGGCTAAATGTACTTTCTGGAAAAACGAATTTCCTTTTGCCGGTAAAATTATCAAACAGCCCGAAGATATTGATACTCTGGCTGTTCCAAATCCCGAAACCGATGGGTTATTGCCTTTTATGCTCAATCGACTTGTGAAAATGCAGCCGCAAATCCAAAATGCAGGACACGAAATTCGCTTTTCGGTTTCGCGCGGTCCCCTTAATATTGCGTCGTTTCTGATGGGAACTACCGAACTGCTTACATCTATGTTAATGGAGCCGGAACGGGTGCTGCAACTGCTGCGGGTAATTACCGATTTCCTGAAAAAGTGGCATATTTTGCAAAAACAAGCACTTCCAACTATTGATGGGATAATGATGCTCGACGATATTGTAGGGTTTATCAGCGAAGACGATTTTTTGACTTTCGGATTTCCGTTTATCAAGGAAATTTACGATTCCTTTCCTTCAAAAGTACGATTTTTCCATAACGATGCTGATTTTCGAGAGTCGGTAAAACATTATCCGGCAATGGGAGTAAATTTATTTAACCCCGGCGTTCAAATGTCGATAAACGATATTAAAGATTTAACTAACAATAAGTTAACCGTACTCGGAAGTATTCCTCCACGTGATGTTTTAGCGGCTGCTACGCCCGCAATTGTGGCTCGTGAAGTGAAAAATCAGTTAGAATCGTTGAACGACAAATCACGTTTTATTCTGTCCTGTGCAGGTGGAATGCCTCCGGCTGTATCTACCGAAAATATTCGGGCATTGCTTGGCGAGAGTGCAAAGTTTAAGATGTAATTATCATAAAGTTATCAACTGTTTTGCAAATTCCCAAATCACAATTCCGGCACTAACACTCACATTTAGAGAATGTTTAGTGCCTAATTGCGGTATTTCGATGCAGCCATCGCACAAATCAACAACAGATTGTTGTATGCCGTGAACTTCGTTTCCGAAAATCAGGGCATACTTATTTGTTGTGTTGATATTAAATTCGTTCAACATTGTACTTCCGTGCGCCTGTTCTACTGCTAAAACCGTATAATTTTGCGCTTTCAATATCTCGATAACTTTATGTGTATCAGCAAAATACTCCCATTCGACCGAAAGTTCTGCGCCAAGAGCAGTTTTGTGAATTTCGGCATTTGGCGGTGTATTGCTAATGCCGCAAAGGAAAATTTTCTCCATTCGGAACGAGTCGGCAGTGCGAAACACAGAGCCAACATTGTGCATACTGCGCACATTGTCGAGTACGGCAACAAGTGGAGTTTTCGCCACATCGCGATATTCGTCGGGCGATAAGCGTTGCATCTCGGTTATTTTGAGTTTCTGCATTTTTTTTTGATATACGATTTATTTTATTTCTTTTGCTCCGCGCACTTCGGCTGAAACCTCGTTGAGCCAGCCCGCTTGCTGAAAAATTGCAGTTTGCACTTTGATAAATCGAATTTCGGGCAGGTTTACCGCTCGCCCTTCGCTGTCAATAGCATTTGCAATGTCGAGCCTGTTCGACCCTGCTTTGCTGTCGTAGTCAGTACCGTAGTCGTTTTCGGCATATCCCCAAATAAATTTGTCGCGTGGGATAATCCAATTTTGAATCTCTGTTGTTGAATTATTTTCGTAGGCATCGGGCAGGCGAGTGCCGGTAAAAATTATGCTGTCCGATTGAGTAAAACTCCACCACCAAGCGGCTGTAGATTCGTAATTATATCCGGAGTGCAATTCGCCACTCGCGCCATTGTTATCCTTCCAACGAATATTTTGGTCTGAATTTTCGGGTTTGTAATAACATAATTGATAATTATGCAATGAGTTATTCGACTGATTTCCTGCAAGTTCGTACCAAATATCGTTTGGCAAACCATCATTATTTTCGTCCTGCATTACATACACAACAGCCGGCTC
>JAITXR010000282.1 GCA_031284665.1 Paludibacter sp. | reverse complement strand
GCTATCTGATTCTGTTTTTTTACGGTGCAAAATTACAACCTGTTTTTGATAGTTTTTGACACAGTTGATTTTTTTACCCTTTTATTACCGCTAACGGACTTAATTCTACCTTGACTTTTACCAAATCCGCCTGAAAAGCCATCACTTGCGAAATGTCTTTATAGGCGGACGAGGCTTCGTCCAAATCATCTTGACTGCGGATAGAATGAATAATGCCTTGTTCATCTAATTTGCGCTGCTCGTCCTGCAAGTTCAAAGTGCGGATAGCGGCTTTTCTGCCCAACACGCGACCGGCACCATGCGAGCAACTCATAAAACTTTCGGGATTTCCCAGTCCTTCCACAATATACGATTTCGTTCCCTGCGAACCCGGAATAATGCCGATTTCTCCCGCTTTGGCAGAGGTCGCCCCTTTGCGGTGCACCACCACATTTTGGTCGAAATGATTCTCCCAAGCAGCATAATTGTGCGCAATATTTATCATTGGCTCAAATGCCACCGACGATAGCACAGCCGTAACTGCCGAACAAATTCTGTCCATCATCAATTTCCGATTTGCCAAAGCAAATTCTACACAATAGCGCATTTCTTTGTAATAACTGTGCGCTTCGTCGGTTTTGAAAGGAAGAAACGCCAAATCGGCAGCCCTATTTACCGACGAAAACCAAAGTTCATTCAATGTTTTTGCCTTTTTGTTATAATATTCCGCCACTTTTAAACCGATATTTCGGCTACCGGAGTGTATCATTATCCACAAAAAACCATCGTCGGATTTTTGCAACTCGATAAAGTGATTACCTCCTCCTAACGTGCCTATTTGCTTCAACGCCGATAAGTATTGGTTTTTCACCACGTGAAGTTCTTCTATATTAAAGCCTTGAGGCATAAGATTTTCATCTTGCCGTTCATTTTGGTGGTCGAAACCAAGTGGCACTAATTCGCGTATTTCGCTCATTATCTTTTTGAGTTGCTCTTTCGAAACGCTTTCTGCTTGAATGTTTGTTTGAATAGCGCACATTCCACAACCAATATCCACACCCACAGCATTTGGAATAATGACATCTTTCGTAGCCAATACCCCACCAATAGGCATTCCATAACCTTCGTGCGTATCGGGCATCAGACAAATATGCTTAAACGCAAACGGCAAATTTGCCAAATTCAGTGCTTGCTTAATCGCCCCGTCTTCGGCTTCGTCGAGCCATATTTTAATGGGGATTTTTTCTGTTGAAATTATTTTTTGCATTGTTTTATTTTTTTGTGCCAAATTGATTTAAATCTCCAATCATAAACGTATGTTTTCCTTTTTCAGCAATTTTTGAAATTGTTTCAATCATTTGGAAAAAACGAATATTGTCATCATCTTTCATTAATTCCGACGCATTTTTCAAAGTACGAGCAGTAGCAACTGCTGTTCTTGCATTTTCCAAGTCGGATTTTGCCCTGATTTTTGCCTCCAAATGTTTGGAAAACAAATCCTGAATTGATTTAGGAAAAGTCAAATCTTTGATTTCAATTTCCTCAATTTCAATACCATAGTCGAGCACTTGCTTATTCAAATCCTCTTTCTTCAAGCCACTCAATTCCGAACGCTTATCATTCAATTCTTCACTTTCGTAATTGACAATTATGTTTTTCACATGCAGTTGCGCCAAATTCCAAATACGCTGTTCTGCCTCGCCGATAATGTAATTCACATTTTTATCTAACGAAAACTGACTCAGGAACTTTTCTCCATCCACTATCCGATAAGTCAGATAGAACGAAAAGCGAAAAGCAATATTATCTTTAGTCAAAACTTCTTGATTGGTAATATTCAGCATTTTACGTGTCAGCGGAAGACAAAACAATTCCAACTGATTTTTGAAATCCCAGAATGTATATACTCCCGAATTTAGTTTTTGTTCAAACACATTATTTCTAAATAAATAACCCACAGTGTTAGGTTTTACCTGAATTTTTTTCTTGTACGTTTCCATAATTTTTTATTTTTTTTTTGGTTAATAATTTCATTTTTAAAAAGAAAAACATCAAATGAAAGGGAAACCCAATTCAGTAAAAAACATTTGTCTTTACGGTATCCTTCGATTTACAAACTTTCATTTGATTTGAACTCAAAGTTCCGTTTTTCTTTTCTTTTTTCAGATTTACAGTCTGAGCTTTTCCAAGCATGCCTTACCAAGTGCTAATGCATCGAGGAATCGAACCTCTTGGGACTTTGTCCTGCTATATCTTGTTTGCTACAAGTCCCGTTTTTTAAACAAGTGCAGTTTGATTTTGCAAAGGTACATACATAAGTGCGCAGTCTTTTTGCGTAGTTGAAAAATATTTTGTATTTTTGCAAAAATATTTTTCAAAGTATTGAATATAAACAGATTAAAATACTATGCCGGTAAATAGAAACGCCCTTATCCGTTACAAAACCATTGATAATTGTCTGCAAAACCGTTATCGCACATGGACATTGGAAGATTTAATCGATGCCTGCTCCGATGCGCTTTATGAATATGAAGGTATTGACAAAGGCATTAGTCGCCGCACTATCCAAATGGATATTCAGATGATGCGCAGTGAAAAATTGGGTTACAACGCCCCGATTGTAGTTTACGACCATAAATACTACAAGTACGACGACCGCGATTACAGCATCACCAACACCCCGCTGTCCGAACAAGATTTGAGAGTGATGTCGGAGGCTGTGGAAGTGTTGCGGCAATTCAAAA
>JAITXR010000384.1 GCA_031284665.1 Paludibacter sp. | reverse complement strand
CTGACAGTTCCATTTCTTGGCGAAATTCCACTTGCATATCACAAACGCCGTAAATTAATTATAAAACCCAAAGAGGCTGATACTGCCCAATTAGTAGTGGAAGAAAATGTGCGAAACTCAATAAATGAAGCCTTCCGTGTGGTACGCACAAATTTGGAATTTATGCTCCACAAAGGCAAAGATTCAAAAGTCATTATGGTGTCGTCGTTCAATTCGGGCAGCGGGAAAACATTTATTTCAATAAATTTGGCAACCTCATTAGCAATTAAAAATAAAAAAGTTTTGCTAATTGATATGGATATGCGCAGAGCAACATTGAGTAAATATATTGATTCGCCAAAAACAGGCATCTCAAACTATTTGGTGGAATACGAAAATAATCTCGACAATATTATTATTAAATCCTTGGTACATAAAAACTTGGATGTAATTCCCGTTGGTACAATTCCACCCAACCCCACCGAACTGCTTAACGACGAGAAAATTGAAAGTTTACTTAGCGATTTGCGCAAAGAGTACGATTATATTTTGATTGACTGCCCGCCAATCGAAATGGTTGCCGATGCCGCTATTATCAATGCTCATGTTGATTCCACGCTTTTTGTTGTTCGCGCCGGCTTACTTAATCGCAATATGCTACCAGCACTGCAACGACTTTACGATGAACAAAAATATTGCAACCTAAATATTATCCTCAACGGCACCGAAGAAGTTCTCAATCGATATAGCTATCGCCGATACGGTTATCGCTACGGATATAACTACGGATACGTAAAATACTCAACTAACGAATAAATAACTAATTATCAACCATTTAATAACAATAATTTATGTTTAAAAATCATCCTAAGGGACTAATTCCGGCAGCACTTGCAAATATGGGCGAGCGTTTTGGCTATTACATTATGAACGCTGTATTAGTGCTGTTTCTGTGTTCAAAATTCGGACTGAGCGAAGAATCAGGCGGAATAATTTATTCATGTTTTTATGCCGGTATTTACATTTTGAGCCTTGCCGGAGGATTAATTGCCGATAAATTGCAAAATTACAAAGGCACAATTCAGACCGGACTTATGGTTATGGCAACAGGTTATGTTTTGCTGTCGATACCAATTTTAGCAACATCTCAAAATTCCACAGGACTTTTGGCGTTCACTTGCGTAGCACTGTTTTTGATTGCTTTTGGAAACGGACTTTTCAAAGGAAATTTGCAGGCAATAGTTGGACAAATGTACGACGAGCCTAAATATTCTAAATATAGAGATTCCGGGTTCCAAATATTTTATGTCTTTATCAATATTGGTGGACTTATTGCACCATTTGTAGCCCCATTGCTCAGAGGCTGGTGGCTTGGCAAACATAATTTGCTGTATAATGCCAATTTGCCTGAACTTTGTCATCGTTATCTGGAGCAAGGCGCAAATATAGGAACTGATCAGTTGAATAATCTGAACAACCTTGTGGTAAAGGCAGGAGGAACTGCTTCGGCGGATTTAAGCACATTTTGCACGCAATATTTGGACGTTTTCAACACAGGCGTTCACTATTCGTTTATTGCTTCGGTAGTGGCAATGCTCATTTCATTGGTTATCTTTTTTAAATTTAAACATATATTCCCAAATCCTGCTAAAAAGGAAGAAAAAGTGCTTATAGAATATACTGCCCAAGAAAAACAAAAAATGGCAAAAGAAATACAACAGCGAATTTACGCATTGTTTGCCGTATTGGGTATTGTTGTTTTTTTCTGGTTTTCGTTCCACCAAAACGGAGAATCGTTGTCGTTCTTTGCACGCGACTTTGTGGTAACAAGTACCGTTCCGCCCGAAATTTGGCAGGCAATCAACCCATTTTTTGTAATCGTTCTTACTCCAATTATAATGCTTATATTCGGGGCATTAGGCAAACGCGGTAAAGAAATTTCAACCCCAATGAAAATTGCCATTGGTATGGGTATTGCCGGCATTGCGTATTTGTTTCTTGCAATAGTTTCAAATTTACAAGGCTATCCTTCGGCAACAGAATTTAAAGGAATGGCTGAATCTGTAAAAGAAGGATTGAGAATAGGACCTTGGGTTTTGATTGTGCTATATTTTTTCCTTACCGTTGCCGAACTGTTTATTTCGCCGCTTGGCTTATCGTTTGTATCGAAAGTTGCACCAAAAAATATGCAAGGTTTGTGCCAAGGTTTATGGTTGGCAGCCACAGCAGTTGGAAATCTAATGTTATGGATAGGTCCGTGGATGTACAACAAATTCGACATTTGGATTTGCTGGTCAGTATTTTTTGTTGTCTGCTTTATCTCAATGGGAGTTATGCTCGGAATGGTTAAATGGCTTGTCAGAGTTACTAAATAGATAAACTAATGGCAAAATTTTCAAAAGCATTTTGGGTTGCCAATACAGTTGAACTACTTGAACGCCTCGCATATTACGGGGTGTTCATTGTTCTTACCATTTATCTGTCGAATGTCTGGGGATTTTCCGATGTTCAAGCAGGCATTATTTCGGGGATATTTTCTGCTTGCTTGTATCTTTTGCCTACATTTTTGGGGGCTTATGCCGATAAAATTGGATTTCGTTCATCGCTTATTGTTGCTTTTTCGCTACTGACACTCGGCTATGTCGGACTTGGATTGTTGCCAACTTTGAATGCGAGTGCCGGACTTGTTGAATATGGCGAAACGACTGTATTGACCGGATTGACTGAAAGTTATCTTCAATGGTCGATACTTCCGGTTATGCTACTTATTGTTGTTGGCGGGGCGTTTATTAAATCGGTAATTTCGGGGACTGTGGCAAAAGAAACTACAAGCGAAAATCGCGCACGTGGCTTTTCGATTTTTTATATGATGGTAAATATTGGTGCATTTATGGGAAAATCGGTAGTTGACCCATTACGTAAATCAATGGGCGACAGAGGATTAATTTATCTGAATTTTTTTGCCGCCACTATGACTTTGTGTGCGTTGATTACAGTTTTTTTCCTGTATAAATCAACAAAAAACGCGGGCGAAGGCAAATCGTTTACCGAAATAGGGCGTGGCTTGCTGCGTTTGTGTAAAAATGTACGACTAATAGTTCTTATACTGATAGTTAGCGGTTTTTGGATTGTGCAAGGACAAATGTACGCCACAATGCCAAAATATGTTTTACGAATGATTGGACAAGATGCGTCGCCCGGCTGGTATGCCAATGTAAATCCGCTGATAGTGGTAGTTACGGTAAATTTTATTACTTCGTTAATGAAAAAACGCTCGGCACTCACTTCGATGACTATTGGGATGCTAATAATTCCTTTTTCGGCTTTGGCAATGTCATTCGGCAATCAAGTAGGCAGCGTATATATACTTGGTTTACACCCTATTGCATTTATGATGATAATCGGAATAATAATGCAAGCAATAGCCGAAGGATTTATTTCGCCACGATATTTTGAATATTTTTCGCTGCAAGCACCAAAAGGAGAAGAAGGTTTATTCCTTGGTTTCAGTCAGTTACACTCATTTTTTTCATATTTGTTTGCATTCGGGATTTCGGGATTTCTGCTCGAACGTTTTTGCCCCGACCCTCGCAATTTCACTTCCGCCGAAGCATATTCCGCCGCCACTGTCCACGCTCACTATATTTGGTATGTTTTTGTGGCAATCGGTTTAATATCTGCTATGGCATTACTTCTTTATGGATATTTAACATCTAAAACACGCAATGGATTACGTCGAAATACTCAACAGTCCGCTTAATCAAATAAACATTACTGATTTGGCTGCTCAAGTTGTGCGGGACTACCCCAACGATTTTTCTGAAATCTTGGAATTATCAGCCTGCTCCGACGAAAAAATTGCTTGGCGAGCCTCGTGGCTAATAGAAAAAATCAGCGAACTACGCGCTGATTTTTTCACGCCACAAGTCCTTGACAAAATTATAAAACTTACCACCGGCAGCCGCTTTCAGGGAGTTCAACGCTCGCTGCTTTCGGTATTGCTAAATGTGAAATTGCCACCGGAATTGTCTGTGGAGTTTATCAATATGTGTTTTGAACGAATGATTTCGCCCAAAGCGCCGGTAGCAATTCAAGTGCTGTCGATGAAGATTTTATATAAATTTGCCGAAATAGAGCCTGATTTCCTGTCCGAACTACAAGCCTGCCTGCACGCAGTCAACGAACAGGATTATTCTGCCGGATGGCAAGCAGCACGACGTAATGTGTTGAAATCAATCAAACCAAGTCGTACACGACGTGATTGATGACACTGATTTAAAAAACAAACGCAGTTTCGATAATTATTGGAACTGCGTTTTGTTTTTTAAAATTCTAACAAGATTAAATATGTATTCACTACGGGAAATTTCGGAACGAATATTTTTTAATTAACCTTAAATTTTTTACAGCCCACTTGTTAGAGTTAATAGAAAAAAAAATATTGTATTTAATTTTTCGCAACAAAAATGATTTAAAAATTCGACTGCAAATAAATAAATCTACTTTTTTATTTCTTTTTTTCTTGCATTATTTTTCTCTATGGATATTATTTTGTATTTTTGCAGCCGTTGGAGAGATGCTCGAGTGGTTTAAGAGGCACGCTTGGAAAGCGTGTGTGCGGCAAAACTGTACCGGGGGTTCGAATCCCTTTCTCTCCGCTGATAATAGAAGGTGGCAAATTGGAAAACA
>JAITXR010000248.1 GCA_031284665.1 Paludibacter sp. | reverse complement strand
AAAAAAAATAAAGGAACTTGAAAATTCTATTAATCAGGCAGTTAATCACTAATCGTTTATCACTAATCATTTATCCCTATTTTCGGGCATTGCTTATTGTTTTGTTGGCAGGCGGGGGTGGAGATGACGATTGAGGATTTCCGCTATCCATATCCATAGTCGAACTTGTGCCGATTTTATTGCGGATTTCCTTTTCGGGAATAATCAGAACATCACTACTGCTCGCCGGTCGCTGCCGCGATAGCCAAAAGAAATTTTTCAGATACAAATCTCCACCCGCAAGTTGTCCTTCGGGATATAATACTCCAGACGCTTTTTGAGGCATCACAATTCGTTCTATTTTCTTGTCTTTCAAATACATAAACACGTAACTGCTTATGGTTTTATTTATTCCCAAAACTGTATAATCAGAATCGTTGCGTGTGATGTAAATTGTTTCGGCATTGCCGTTTACGTGCACTCGTCGCAGTTCGCCACTGTCGATATAAGCCACAATTTCCTTACCCGATAATTGATTAAAATAGATAGAATCATCTTGTTGAGAGGCGATTGCATTATGCAGAATATCAACTCGTTCCACTTTTTGATTTTTTGTAAATGCTTGAATAAAGTCGCCGGACAATTGGTTGTTATCAGTCCACAAAACAGGCTCACCATACAGATTCATTATCGAGTCGCGGGCGGTGTAGGTGAGCGAGTCGCAAATTCCTTGCAGGTCGTGGCGATAAATTCTGACATTATTTATACCTCGTGCCGCATTATAAATCGAATCCTTAAAAGTATTAAGCGTATCGGCGTGTACCCACAGCGTGTCGGCACTTGACCAATCGACAAGCAACGCCGAATCGGTAGCAATGCCCAGAGAATCGCGTTCGTTGTAAAACACATAATCGCCGTAAAGGGTCGATTTCTGCACCGAATCGGTTAATTCTACATTCACAAAACCTTCGCCGAATTTTGTTTTTTTGTCGTAAAAAATGGTATCGCCTATCATCGTTTTGCCATCTTTATGCACAACGAGCGAGCGGTCGAGCAGCATCATTTGTTCGTTGTTGGTATTATACCAGCCGCGCCGAGTGTACACATCCGTTTCGTTTTGATATATAATGTGCGTTTTGCCAACAATGTTTGCAATGTTTGTTTTTGTGTTGTATTTCAGCGTATCGGAATCGAGGGTAAAGCGCGTATTCAGCAGTTTTACTGTGTTGCGAAAAAGAGCGTCGTCGCTTGCGGTGTTATATTGTCCCCAGACGGAAGTGAGCGTATTTTCGGGGTCTGTAATTTTTCCGCCGGTGTAATAATAGGCAAGATTTGTGTTGCGGTCAAAGTTTAGCGAGTCGGTTACAAGAGTTGTGTTGCGATTAATTAATTTCACATTTCGGCGTAAGCGCGCCAGCCGCGTATTGCCGTCGTAGAACAGATAATCGCCATATACAAAGAGTGTATCGCCCTGTTCCATACGCACATTTCCGAAAGCATCCATCGAGTTGGCGTTTTCGTAAAAATAAGCACTGTCGCAATACATCAGGGCATTATCCTGACGGAAACGCACTTCGCCGCGCAAAACTTGGATGCCGGGCAACGCAACTTCGTCGTACGACAAAGTGTTTGCCTGTTCCAAAAACACTAATTTAGCGTTTGCCGTATGAATTGGGTCAGCCACAGGAACAGGAATTTTGGATTTGCCTTTGGGAATTTGTTTTGAAACATTTTGTTGCGCGTTGGTTTGCTGCAAAATGCTATCACGCAGACTTCCGTAAGGATTTTGCGCCGAAACTCCAAACGTTAGCAATAGCAACCCAAGCCGAAACATTGTTTTCATTTGTTTTTTGATTTGAGATTTGAGTATCAAGTATCAAGATTAAGTATCAAGTATCAAGTATCAAGACATCCTGACTATAAACTATCCAATATTCTCTATTCTCTATAAACTATTCACTATAAACTATAAACTATAAACTATTTTACTATTCACTATATTAATTATTTTATCCACCCCGGATATTGAAATTCGCAATTTTGCCATGCGGGGTCAATACTGATGTAGGTTTCTTTTTGTTTGCGAACAATCCAATTTTTGAGAAATTGTTCTTTTTTAATATTTTCGTAATAACTGCGCAACATTTGATAGTCGTCAGTCAGATTTGCCTTGTGATTTTCAGTTTTACTTTTCACTTTCACAATCGCCACCACTTCTTTGTTGGTTTTTTGGTCAATCATCACAAATGGTTTTGATATTTCGCCCACATTCATATCATAAACCACTTTTGCAACTTCGGGAGGTAGGTGTTGATATTCAAATTTAGAAGTGCCGGATTTTTCGTTGAGCATCAGACCGGCGTTCATAGCCGTATTTTTATCCTGCGAAAAATAAAGTACAGCCTGTTCAAAAGTCATTTTTTCGATTCTCACAAGGTTCGCAATTGAGTCGAGCGAGGCAATGGCTTTGTTTTTATCAGCAAGTGAAATGTGCGGTTTCATCAAAATATGCCGACAATTAATTCTGTCGCCGCGTTTTTCGATAAGTTGAATAATATGGTATCCAAATTCTGTTTGCACAATGCGCGACACTTTTTTTGGGTCAATAAGATTAAATGCCACACTTGCAAATTCAGGAACTAACTGACCACGCCCCATAAAGCCAAGTTCGCCGCCACGTTTTACGCTTTCGGCATCTTCGGAATATAGGCGGGCGAGCACCGAAAACTCGGTTGTGCCGCTTGTAATTCGCTCCGAAAACTGGCGCAGTTGTTCTTTTATGCGATTTATTTCTTCGACAGGCACAGCGGGCTCAAAACTAATAATTTGCAACTCCACTTGTGCCGGTACGGGCGGGATGCTGTCGTCGGGCAATGAGCGGAAAAAGCGGCGTACATCGGCGGGTGTGGAAGTAATATCGCCAATCAGTTTTTGGTGCATTTGTTCTATAATAGAGCGTTCGCGTGCCATTGTGCGCAGGTCTTCGCGCAATTCGGACAGGTTTTTCCCAAAATATTCTTCTACTTTTTCTTTTGAGCCAATTTGCGAAATATAATAATTCAACTGCATTTCCACGCGGTTTGTTACCATACTTTCGTTAGCCGTAATACTGTCCAATCCCGCTTGATGCAGGAAAAGTTTGTTGAGCGCAATTTCTTCGGGGATTGAGCAATAGGGGTCGCCTTGTATCACCGTCCCATCGTATGGTGCTCTGATGCGTTGTTGCTCTACTTCGGAGCGGAAAATGGCGTCGTCGCCCACTATCCATATTACCTCATCTACTATATTACTTTGAGCGTTAAGCGTAATGGCGGTTGTGATTACAGCGAAAAAAAAGAAAAAAATTTGTTTCATTTGTTTATTTTTATTTGAAATATAAGCGTTTAGTATTAAGTATCAAGTATCAAGTATTGAGTATTAAGTATTGAGTATCAAGTATTGAGTATCAAGATAAAAGAGTAAAGATAGTGATTAACGATTAACGATTAGTGATTAACTTACAAATTTGGAAACTATAAACTATAAACTATAAACTATCCATTATCAATTATCCATTATCCATTATCAATTAACTAATAGAACGTTATCAAGTTGTTTTTCAGAGCATCTTGATACAAATCTTCGTTAAGTTTTTTAAAATAATCGGCATTTTCGTGTAAATTGAGTATTTCAATAATTTGCGCTTTAGCAAGTTCGTATGGTTTTTGTTGCCCAACGATGCAAAACTTAGCAATTTTTAACAGATAATGCTGTGTGCTATCCTGAGTTTCGTAAAATTTATTTTTTGAAAGAAATTCGGCTTGATTGTTGATTTCGATTGGCAACGCTTGTGTAATTTGCGAAAAATCAGTCCATTGATTATAATATTTATAACTTATTGCATTTTGCAGACAGTATTTTTCGATATTTTCTAACGCCTGATTATCGCCTTTGAGCATCCAAGCGCGTACTTTTTGAATTTGTGGGGCATTTTTTGAAAGCACCATAAATATTCCGCAAAAATAGTTATCTTTTAATATAAAATGTTCCCGATGTTGGTCGTAAAAAGCGGTAATTTCTGCTTCGCTTGGGTCTTGAGTTGTCCTATTATTGATTAAATATTGCTGATATTGTTCAATTATAAGTGTTCGTTGATATTTTTCTACAAGTTTATTAATCTCGTCTTTGTTATGAATATTTTTCTTTGCTTTTTGGTACAGCAATGTATTTGTAACCCAGTTGCGAATAAAAGTTTCGGCAATAGTGGCACTGTCGGCAGCAGATGTACCTTCGGGAATTAAGGCACTGAGGTCGTCGGCATACAAAAAATTACCGCCAACTTCGAGAATGGGTTTGAAATTGCTTTTGCTATCTTGCTGATTACAGGCGAGTGCAGCCAGCATTATTGCCGGAAAAATAAAGATTTTTAATGTTAATCGCATAACAAATTAGGTTTTCATCCGAAAATTTTCTTACGAAAGGCAAAGATACAAAAGCATTTAGAATTTGCGATGTAAATTTACGTTTTATAAGCGAGATTAAACATTTTTAATTTTTTTGATAACTTAATGTTTCA
>JAITXR010000221.1 GCA_031284665.1 Paludibacter sp. | reverse complement strand
AAAGTTTAACCATTACGGTATTGCCAATAAAAATATTATGTTGTAGATTTGTGCCATTATTATAATATCATTTTAATATCATTTTTAATTTAATATAATTATGGAAACAACTAAAGAAAAAGTTTTTGCCGGCACAAAGTTCAACGGCATTACAATGCTTATTTTCAATTTTTTATTCTTATTTGCGATTGTTGCATTATTTATTTTTGCAATAGATAAAATGATTGCAAATCCCACGTCAGTTTGCGGAATTTCGTGTCTGGTGCTGTCTATTTTATTGTTTGTAGTCAACACTATGTTTTGGATTGGTTTTATGCAAATAGAGCCGAACGAGGCGCGAGTTTTGGTGTTTTTCGGCAAATATCGCGGTACGGTGAAAGACGACGGTTTCTTTTGGGTAAATCCGTTTTACGCCAAGAAACGCCTCACTTTGCGGGCGCGAAATCTCGATGTAGAGCCGATTAAAGTAAACGACAAAAAAGGTAACCCTATTATGATTGGGCAGGTGCTGGTTTGGCACGTGGTTGATACTTATAAAGCGAGTTTTGAAATTGACAACTCGTCGTCTGTTAAATTGGCAACATCGCCTCAAACCGACAATGTTACAGACAAAATGAAGGCTTACGAAAATTTTGTGAAAGTGCAGTCGGATGCGGCTTTGCGGCAGGTGGCAGGCTTGTATGCGTACGATACGCTGGAAGGCGAAGACGAAAAACTGACTTTGCGCTCGGGTGGCGAGGAAATTAGCAATTTGCTCGAAAAACAGTTGAACGAGCGGCTTTCGATTGCGGGAATAGAAATAGTGGAGGCGCGAGTAAATTATTTGGCGTATGCCCCTGAAATTGCAGCAGTTATGTTGCGCCGTCAGCAGGCTGATGCGATAATTTCTGCCCGCGAAAAAATAGTTGACGGTGCTGTTGGAATGGTGAAAATGGCGATTGATAAATTATCCGAACAGGGAGTTGTTGACCTTGACGATACCAAAAAAGCAGCAATGGTAAGCAATTTGATGGTTGTCCTTTGCAGCGATGAGCCGGCACAACCGATAATTAATTCGGGAACACTCTACAATTAATAATTACGAATTACAGAAATTTTATAATTTAATTAAGTTTATCATGCAAGTTTCGAGTTTATCTATGATTTTTATGGCAGTGTCGGCAATTATATCAATTGGCGTTCCGATTTTTTTATTTTTATTTTTTAGAAAGCGATTTTCAATGTCAGCCATTCCTATGTTGGTTGGCGCTGTGGCATTTGTAGTATTCGCCTTGATTTTAGAGCGGTCAATACATATTCTTGTCCTGCGTCCAAGTCCGACAGGCGAGATTGCGTTGAAAAATCAACCCTTACTTTACGTGCTGTATGGGGTTTTTATGGCTGGAATTTTTGAAGAAACGGCTCGCTTTCTCTCATTTTATTTGTTAAAAAAGAAGTATAATGGAATTGGAACGGGCATATCTTACGGAATTGGGCATGGCGGTGTAGAAGCCGTAATTCTTGCAGGAGTAGCCATGATAAGCAATTTGGTGTTTAGCATGATGATTAATTCGGGCGCAACAGCGCTGCTGCCCGAAGCAATTCAAGGCGAAGTTTTGGGAAAAATAACAACGGCACTTACCGACACTGCACCCTATATGTTTTTGATTAGCGGAATTGAGCGTATTTTTGCTATTGCGATACAAGTTTCGTTGTCGATAATTGTTTTTTATTCGGTATTTTGCAAGGGAAAGTGGTGGCTGTTTCCTTTAGCTATACTGATACACGCGATTGTGGATTGTCCTGCTGCAATAATGCAGACGGGAGTAATTAAGAATGTATTCCTCGTGGAAGGATTGGCAGGGGTTAGTGCATTGCTGTTGATTTATTTAGCCGTTTTTATGTTTAAGAAGTTTAACCACAATATTATCAACAGCCAAGCATTGAATGTTTTACAGGAAAATAAAGAATAATAAAAAAATGTATATTTATGGAAAAAGAATTTTACGAAAAACAGCGATTTCCGCTTTGGATGCGGATTTTAATTACAGTTGGCATAACTGCAATTCTGGGGTTAATGCTCTACGAAAAAGATGTTGATTTTACCAAGCAAGCAACATTTTTTGGCGATTATGTTCCGGTCATTGTTTTGGGATTTGTGATTGCCCTGTTTTGGATTTTCAATTTGCAAACTATTGTAAATAAAGATGGTGTATATGTAAAGTTTGTCCCTTTTCAGAGGAAATTCAAAGCATTTGCGTGGGAAGATATTGTTTCGTCAGAAGTAAAAAAGTACAATCCTCTGCTCGAAACAGGCGGTTGGGGATTCAAAGTTCAGTTAAATATTTCTTTCAACAAAAAATTAACAACTGCGTACAACATTTCGGGCAATAAATGTTTATTTTTGCATTTAAATTCAGGAAAAAAGATTTTAATCGGCACGCAGAAAGCACAAGAATTAGATGAATATTTGAAAGACATAACAAGCGTTAGCAAAAAACGTAAATTGTAATTTGCAATTTGTAATTTGTAATTGAATATTATGGCAGAAATCAAAGTAAATAAACCGAAAAGTTTTGTTTTGCGCATCGACAGTGCAACAATGGAACGCATTGAACGTTGGGCAGCCGACGAGTTCCGCAGTGTCAATGGTCAAATACTGTATCTGCTCGATGATGCGTTGAAAAAAAGTGGAAGAAAAGGCAAGTGATTCGGAAGGGATTCGAACCCTTGACCCACAGCTTAGAAGGCTGTTGCTCTATCCAACTGAGCTACCGAACCGTATATTTTTTTTGCTTAGCGACTGCAAATGTACTATTTTTTTTCTTTTTTTATAAAATTTTACCGAGATATTTTGTAGTTTGTTGAAAAAAATATACCTTTGCAAACCAAAATTCTGAATTAA
>JAITXR010000170.1 GCA_031284665.1 Paludibacter sp. | reverse complement strand
CCTGCCATTTGCTCGGTCGAACGTTTTGAAAAACCTTCGACCAGCACTTCAAACGTTTTGCCTATTTCGTGCTGATTGTTTTGCGCTGTAATGCTGTTTTGCAGGGTGATAATTTCGTTTAATCTTTGTAATTTTGTTTCTTCCGGCACATTATCGGGCAGACTGCGAGCAGCCACCGTTCCGGGTCGTTCCGAATATTTAAACATAAAAGCCATATCGAATTTTACTTCACGCATAAGAGCCAGAGTTTGCGCGTGGTCGTCGTCGCTTTCGGAATGAAAACCACAAAAAAGGTCAGTGCCAATCGATGCTTCGGGCAAAATTCGGCGAATGGCAGCAATGCGTTCTAAATAATCTTCGCGCGTGTATTTGCGATTCATTGATTTCAAAATACGATTACTCCCGCTCTGCACAGGTAAATGAATAAATTTGCACAAATTCGGATATTTTGCTATTATTTCTAATGTTTGGTCGGTCATGTCTTTTGGATGCGAAGTGGTAAATCGTATTCGCATATTTGGTGCTGCTTGCGCCACAGTTTCGAGCAGGGCAGGAAAACTGACGTAACTTCCATCCTCTTTTTTGTAATTATACGAATTTACATTTTGCCCAAGCAGCGTAACTTCACGATAATTTTTGGCTTGTAAATCCGCCAATTCGGTTAAAATACTTTCCACGCTCCGACTGCGCTCTCTGCCTCGCGTGTATGGCACAACACAATAAGTGCAAAAATTATTACAGCCTCGCATAATGGAAATAAAACCCGAAATCGCAAGCCCAATGCGCGAAGGGATAATATCGTTGTAAGTTTCGACGGTCGAAAGTTCAACATTAATAGCCTTTTCGCCTTTTTCCACCATCGCAATCAAGTTTGGAATATCAAGGTATGCGTCAGGTCCAACGACCAAATCCACACCGTGATTTTCGATTAAATCATCCTTTACCCGCTCAGCCATACAACCAATTACCGCCACAATCAGACCGCGTTGCGTTCGTCTCAGCGACTGAAAAAATCGCAAACGTTGAATCACTCGCTGTTCGGCATTATCGCGTACCGAGCAGGTATTTAAAAAAATAGCATCAGCATTTTGGATGCAATCCGTTCTTTGGTAGCCACTCATTTCGAGCACTGACGCCACAACTTCGCTATCGGCTACATTCATTTGACAACCGTAAGTCTCAATAAAAAACTGTTTTTCGTTCATTTATCTCCGTAATAATAAAATTTCGACAAAAGTAAATGAAAAATGTGATTTTACCAAAAAAAATGCATACTGATATAATTCAATTTTCGCAAATTGCTTATTTTTTTCTTAAATTATTGGGACTATTCAAGATTTTTAAATTAAATTTTATCGATTAATCCAATTTTAGCACAGCCAAGAATGCTTTTTGTGGAACTTCGACAGAGCCAATTTGTTTCATTCGCTTTTTACCTTTTTTCTGTTTCTCGAGCAGTTTTCGTTTGCGGCTAATGTCGCCGCCGTAACATTTTGCTGTTACGTCTTTTCGCACGGCTTTGACGGTTTCGCGTGCAATGATTTTTGCGCCTATGGCGGCTTGTATGGCAATGTCGAATTGCTGACGGGGAATAAGTTCTTTGAGTTTTTCGCACATCCGTCTGCCAATTGATACGGCATTATCGAAATGTATCAGCGACGACAGTGCATCTACCGATTCGCTATTAAGCAGAATATCAAGTTTTATTAGTTTTGAAGGTCTGTAATCGCTCAAATGATAGTCGAACGAGGCGTAACCTTTTGAAATACTTTTCAGTCGGTCGTAAAAATCAAACACAATTTCGCCGAGTGGCATATCGTAAATCAGTTCCATACGGTCGCCCGAAATGTATTCTTGCTTTACAAGTTCGCCGCGTTTGCCCAGACAGAGAGTCATAATTGAGCCGATAAATTCACTTCGCGTGATTACGGATGCTCTGATATAAGGTTCTTCGATTGTTTCGATAAGCATTACATCCGGCAATCCCGATGGGTTATGGACTTCGAGTTTTTCGCCTTTTTTGGTGGTAACTTTGTACGAAACGTTTGGTACTGTGGTGATTACATTCATATCAAACTCACGGTCGAGGCGTTCCTGCACAATTTCCATGTGGAGCATCCCCAAAAATCCGCATCGGAAACCAAAACCCAACGCCAGCGACGATTCAGGCTCAAAAGTTAGTGAGGCATCGTTCAGCTGCAATTTTTCCAACGAGGCGCGTAAATCTTCAAAATCTTCGGTTTCGATAGGATATACTCCTGCAAAAACCATTGGTTTTACTTCTTCAAAACCGGAAATTGCCCGTTCGCAAGGGCGTTTGACGTGCGTTATCGTATCGCCCACTTTTACTTCTTTGGAAGTTTTAATGCCCGAAATAATATAACCTACATTGCCGGCAGAGAGCGACGGTTGCGGCAGCATTTCGAGTTTCAGGATTCCAATTTCGTCGGCATTGTATTCTTTTCCTGTGGCTACAAATTTTACAAGTTCGCCTTTATTTATTGTCCCGTTTATAATTTTGAAATATGCAATTATTCCGCGAAATGAATTGAACACAGAGTCGAAAATAAGGCATTGCAACGGAGCGGCAGGGTCGCCTTTTGGTGCCGGAACACGATTGATAATGGCTTGCATAATTTCCTCAACGCCCATTCCTGTTTTTCCGCTGGCACGAATAATTTCTTCGGGTTTGCAGCCGAGTAATTCTACAATTTGGTCTTCGACCTCGTCGGGCATTGCGGTGTCCATATCCATTTTATTCATTACGGGGATAATTTCCAAATCGTGCTCAATAGCCATATATAGATTTGAAATTGTCTGAGCCTGAATACCTTGCGTGGCATCTATGATAAGCAATGCACCTTCGCAGGCGGCAATCGAGCGGCTCACTTCGTAACTGAAATCGACGTGCCCCGGAGTGTCAATCAGGTTAAAAATATATTCTTCGCCATTTGAGCGATAGTTCATTTGTATTGCGTGGCTTTTTATTGTGATGCCACGTTCACGTTCAAGTTCCATATCATCAAGCACTTGCGCTTGCATATCCTTGCCCGATACAGTTTTGGTGTATTCGAGCAGGCGGTCGGCAAGGGTGCTTTTCCCGTGGTCGATATGAGCAATAATACAAAAATTGCGGATATTTTTCATTTTTTTTTCGATTTCGATAATAATCTGCGAAGGTAATAAAATTTTTTTTGAAAAAAACTTTTTCAAACTCTTGTGTAATTAAAAAATTAGTTTTACCTTTGCAGCCGCAAACAAAAAAAAGGTGCCTTAGCTCAGTTGGTAGAGCAACGGACTGAAAATCCGTGTGTCCCTAGTTCGATTCTTGGAGGCACCACCAGAGAAAAAAAATCCTGAAAGTCGTAAAGATTTTTGGGATTTTTTTTTATTTAAGTAATGAGAATAAAATAATGTTACATTACATATTTTGTAAATAATTGAAAGATTGCATCTTGTGCCATTTTACTCCCGATAGCTATCGGGAACATTTTACATTACTTAGTTTAGACAAAAAGCGAAAAAAATTCACTTTTTTATATTTCGATACTTTGAAAGTTATAAAAAATATTATCTTTGCAACACTGAAAACTTTTCAATATTTAACTTTCAACATTTAACTTTATATCTTATGTCAATCGAAATCAAAGAAGTTCGTACTAAAAGCGAAATGAAGAAATTTGTACGTTTCGTTACAAATCTTTACAAAGGCAATCCTTACTATTGTCCTCCTCTCGAATTTGATGAATTTGCAACTTTAAATCCAAAGAAAAATCCTGTCTATGAGTTCAGCGAATCTGTTTGCTATCTTGCCTATCGAGATGGAAAATTGGCGGGGCGCATCTGCGGAATAGTTAATCATCGCGCCAACGAACAGTGGAAAGTGAAAAAACTACGTTTCGCATGGTTTGATTTTATTGACGACTTGGAAGTTTCGTCCGCCTTGCTCGATGCAGTGGCTCAATGGGGCAAATCAAAAGGAATGGAGACAATGAACGGTCCGGTTGGTTTTACCGATTTCGACCATCAGGGTTTGATGCTCGAAGGTTATGAATACAACTCTCCAATGGCAAGTTTGTATAATCATCCTTATTATGTGAAACATTTTGATGCCTATGGTTTCGAAAAGGAGGCTGATTGGATTGAATATCTCATCACGCCGCCCGCCGAAGTGCCTGAACGTATGGAACGAATTGCAAAAATTGTGTTGGATAAATACAAACTTCGTGTAGATAAAGTTCATTCAGTCAAAGAGTTAAAGCGTAAATACGGTTATTCATATATGGATACTCTCGACGAAGCCTACAAGCCTCTGTATAATTATTCGCCAATGACCGACCGACAGAAAAAATATTTTGCCAATGCCTATTTTGGTTTTATCAATTTTGATTTTGCCACAATGGTTGTCAACGAACAAAACGAAATAGTAGGTGTAGGAGTGGGGATGCCGAATATTTCGGATGCGCTCCGTAAATCGCACGGGCGGATGTTTCCGTTTGGCTGGTATCGCCTGCTGAAAGCGTTAAAAGCCAAAAAAATGGAGGAGTTCGATTTGTTGCTGATAGGTGTGCGCCCCGATTATCAAAATAAGGGTGTAAATTCGATTTTCTTTTACGACCAGATTCCTTATTTTGTTAAATATGGAATTAAAAAAGTGTGTACAACCAGCATTTTGGAGAGCAATTCCAAAAATCAGGCAAATTACGAATATTTTGAAAAAATTCAGCATAAACGCCGTAGAGCATATATTAAGCCCTTATAAATCAAGAAAATGAGTGTTACGATTTTAGGAATAGAATCGTCGTGCGACGACACATCGGCAGCCATCATTCGTGATGGTTGCTTGTTGTCGAATGTAATTGCCGGTCAGGCAGTTCACGAGCAATACGGTGGCGTAGTTCCCGAATTGGCATCTCGCGCGCATCAGCAAAATATAGTTCCTGTTGTTCATCAGGCAATTCGCCGCGCGGGAATTGACCGCAGAGAGATTGATGCCGTCGCGGTTACGCAAGGTCCAGGGTTGCTTGGCTCGCTAATGGTGGGATTTTCGTTTGCCAAAGGATTTTCGCAAGGGCTTGATATTCCGATTATTGAGGTCAATCATTTGCAGGCGCACGTGCTTTCGGCATTTATAAAAAAACCTGACCAAGACAATAACACCCCGCGATTTCCTTTTTTATGTCTTTTAGTGTCGGGTGGGAATTCGCAAATAGTGCTTGTTCGCTCGTATTATCAGATGGAAATTGTGGGCAAAACTATTGATGATGCTGCGGGTGAGGCGTTTGATAAGTGCGCTAAAGTTATGGGGCTGCCTTATCCGGGCGGTCCGCATATCGACAGGCTCGCACAAACAGGTAATCCGGATGCTTTCATTTTCAACAAACCGCATATTGCTGATTTTGACTACAGTTTTAGTGGTTTGAAGACGTCGTTTCTCTATTTGCTGCGTGATAGAATAATTGAAGATGAACATTTTGTTGAAAAAAATCTAAACGATATTTGCGCATCACTTCAAAAAACTATTATTGCAATTTTGCTTGATAAACTTTTGAAAGCCGCCAAACATTTTGGAATACAGCAGTTTACGCTTTCGGGAGGAGTGTCGGCAAATTCGGGCTTGCGCTCGGCGTTGCACGATTTAGCGCAACGGCATAATTGCGAAGTATTTTTACCTCCACTCGAATTTACTACCGATAATGCAGCAATGGTGGCAATCACAGGTCATTATAAGTATCTTAATGGCGATTTTGCCAATCTTGGAGCAGTTCCCTTTGCGCGGACGATGATTTGAAAGAAATGTGCAAATAAACAATGTGCCAATTAAGAAAT
>JAITXR010000060.1 GCA_031284665.1 Paludibacter sp. | reverse complement strand
ACATTGTTCAAAAAATCTTTCATCAAATTTTTATGATATTCCTCACTTTCCGTTTCGTTTTTAGTAACGCCGTCGAGCAAAATGGCAATTTCGTTTTTGAAAATGTCTATCTCTTTGCTGTCTGGTTTTTGTTTCAGAAGAGCAGGGTTTAGCGATTGTTTGGGAGTTTGAAGATTGTTTTGCATATCTTTTTAATTACGAATTTCAAATTTTACAAAGTTAATCAAAAAATCTATTTAAACATTTCTAAATCGGGCAATAATATTACCCCCCTTGTTTTAAAAAAACAAAACGAACATTCCTTTCTCGTAAAACAAGAAAAAAATGTCCTTTTTTAAAAGGTTATGGCTTGTAAATCAATGTTCAGGCTGAGTGCGTTACTCGCCAAAATCAGGATTAACTGCTCCGGGTGTGGTGCTCTGTCTGTTAAGAAGGTCTTCGGTCGAAACTGCCGATACTTTGCCCGTGTCAGTACGATGCACTGCTACTGTGGCAACAGAAAATACTACCACAACGGCAACTGCCCACCATGTTGCTTTTTCGACAAAATCGGTGGTCTTACGAACACCCATAATATTGTTCGACGATTGAAAACCTGCTGCTAAACCGCCTCCTTTTGAGTTCTGTACAAGAACAATCAAAATCAGAAAAATGGAGGCAATCAATACAATTAATGTGAATAATGTGTACATTCTTTTTATTTGTTTTGGTTAATATTTTATACTATTCTTTCTAAAAAACGAATTTGGGCTGCAAAATAAATACTTTTTTTTGGATAAAGCAAATTTAATTGCCTTAAAATGTCGATTGCTTGCAAATATTTTTTTTCTGCTATAAGTTTTTTTGCCTCATTTTCCGAAATTTCGGGGCTTAATGCGCTTTGTGAGGCGTTTTGTGGCTCTGCGACAAAATTTTGTTTGTCGGGTGTTTTTGCTTGAGTTTTTGTTTTTTCCTCAGTTTGTAATTGTGTGCGCGCTTCTTTTAGTTTCAGGGCAAGCGATTTGAGCGATTGTTTGGTACTTCTTCCACCTTTTTCGATAGTTTCGAGCATCGAAAAATAATCGCCGTTATTTTTGCTTTTCCGTTTAAAATTGTAGTCTTCGGGATTAATTTTGTATTGCGGATTTAAGTCAAAATACAACTGCCGAAGGTTGGAGCAATAAAGTGTGGCGTTGCTGATATATTTTTCGGAATTTACATTTTGCAAATTTTTCATTCCTTTCGCCAGAAGTGTATGCGCCTGAGCAAAATATGGATAAGTTTCCACAATTTCTTTAAGGTCGGCAATGTGCTGTGCGTCAACCTTTTCGTTTGCTTGTACCAGCAGTAAAAATTCGGCTGTGCTTACCATTGTGCTACTGTGTCGTTAAAAATATTATCCGTAATATCGGCAATAATGAGTTTTATTAATTCGTCTTGCACATTGTTGAGCATCTGATTACTGTCGAAAGTTTGAAATGCCGAGTAACGTTTCTCAAAATTTTCGTTTTGATTGCTATTGTTCACAAAACGCACATTTATTGTAACTGTAAGTTTGGTTTGAGTAGCATAAGTATCGGCACTGATTGCCATTGGCGTTAGAGTGTATTCCACAATTTCGCCTTCGAGTTGCAAATCTCCATTTTTTTTGAGAATCTGCAAACGAGTATTTTTTGTATAAACATCGCGCAGTTTATCGGTAAATTCTATTGTGAGGGGCGCATACACAAGTTCGGCGATATTGGTAAATTCGGCGATTGATATTGATTTTGTTTTGGAATAATCAATCGTTGCACCGTTAAACTTGTAAGAAATTGAACACGCCGACAAGGCAAGCAGAACAAGCGAAAAGATGATTTTTTTATTTTTGATAAACATATTTTTTTTATTTATAGAGTAAAGGCAAAGACAAAGTAATGTAAAATGTAGAATGTAAAATGTAAAATGACAAAACTACTAATTTGAAAATTAATCACTTATCACTAATCATTATTTTTAATTTCTTCATTCCTACATTTCTTAATTTCTTAATTGTTAATTGGCACATTGTTAATTGGCACATTGTCTAAATTCCATATTCTTTAATTTTTCGATACAGAGTGCGTTCCGAGATTTTCAGTTCGTCGGCAGCGGCGCGTCTTCGCCCGCGATATTTGTCGAGAGTTCGGACTATCATTTGGCGTTCCATATCTTCCAGACTCGAAGGCTGTTGCGCAGTTTCAATTTCGTGATATTCAGCCTCTTGATAATCGCTAATTTCGTCCATTGGATGAATAATAGGTTTTTTTTCTGAAATATGACTTTCGTGTACCGCGGGAGTTTTCGTGATAAAAGTATCGCTACCCGCAGCAAACGGTTTTTGATACTGATTATCAACTGCTTGATTTGCAGCAATTTGTCCACTCATAATTTCGCCAACCACTTTTTTGAGGTCTGTCATATCTTTTTTCATATCAAAAAGCACTTGATACAATATTTCGCGTTCGGAGTTAAATGTTTTTGAATCAACCGCAGAGCCTGTCAATGCAGGGAAACGTTCCATTTCGTTTTTTGGCAAATAAGTTCGTAAAGTTGCACTGTTGATTTCGCGTTGTTGCTCAATAACAGATATTTGTTCGGTAATATTTTTTAATTGGCGGATATTTCCATTCCAATAATAAGTGGTCAAAAGCGATTTTGCATCTTCTGTCAATCGGATTGGCGGCATTCGGTATTTTTCGGAAAAATCGGATGCAAATTTTCTGAAAAGCAACAAAATATCATCTTTTCGCTCGCGGAGAGGCGGCACCGAAATTGGCACTGTATTAAGGCGGTAATACAAATCCTCGCGAAATTTCCCCGAACTTATTGCTTGCGCCATATTCAGATTTGTAGCCGCCACCACACGCACATTTGTCTTTAGCGATTTGGATGCTCCTACGCGAATAAAATCGCCTGTTTCCAACACGCGCAGCAGCCGAACTTGAGTAGATAGAGGCAATTCGCCAACTTCGTCGAGAAAAATTGTGCCGCTGTCGGCAATTTCAAAATATCCTTTGCGGTCGGCAGTAGCACCGGTAAACGAGCCTTTTTCGTGTCCAAAAAGTTCGGAATCGATTGTTCCTTCAGGAATTGCGCCACAGTTAACGGCAAAATATGGCGCGTGTTTGCGATGACTGTAAGCGTGAATTATTTGCGGAAAATTTTCTTTTCCAACTCCGCTTTCGCCTGTTATTAGCACCGAAAGGTCGGTAGGCGCTACTTGGAGAGCAATGTCTATGGCGCGATTAAGGGATTCGGACGAGCCTATTATTCCAAATCGCTGTTTTACTGTCTGAATTTCGGCAAATTGCATAGTTTAACGGTGAAATTTGTAAATCGGTAATTTTGTCATTATTCGACTGACAAAAGTAATGTTTTTTTCGTAAATAGAGTATTAAATATTGGTAAAATTGCTGTTTTAAGTAATGTAAAATGTAAAATGTTCCCTATAACTATCGGGAGTAAAATGGAGCAAAGCCCAAATTTACAGTTATTTATAAAATATATAACCTAACATTATTTATTCTCATTACTTACTCTTGATTTACATAAATAGTTTGCGATGGGAAGGCAAAATTCAGTCCTTGTTGGTTGAATTTTGTAAGAATTTCAAAGTTTACTTTCGATGGAGTTCCCATTGCATCGCCTTTTGAATTTATCCAATAAATAAAGGTAATATCGAGCGACGAAGTTGAAAAATCGGAAAATACAGCCGTCAAATCTTGTGCCTCAACTTCTTTTATATTGTTAGGTATATCTTTCAGTATATCAATGGCTTGTTGCATTTTTTCGGGCGTTGTATCATAAGTTAAACCAATTTTTATAAGCATTCGGCGCATTGGCTCGCGGGTAACATTTTCGATGGAAACATCGCTCATTTTGTAGTTTGGAATGGTAACAAGGCGTTTTTCGAGCGTTCGGATTCGCGTACTGCGCATCCCTATATCCTCCACCGTGCCGTCGAAACCATCAACTTTTATGCGGTCGCCAACTTTAAATGCTTGGTCGGTAAGAATGGTTATTCCGCCAAAAATATTTTTCAAAGTATCTTGCGCAGCCAAAGCAAACGCCAAACCTCCAATGCCAAGTCCGGCAAGTAGTGCGCCGACATCCACCCCCACATTTTTGAGCGCCATCATTACGCCAATTACCCAAATAACTCCTAAAATCACACGGCGAACAATAGGCATTAAGGTGTGTTCCAAAAATTCGTCGTTGGCTTTTTGTTTTTTGCTTTTTTTTGTATCAGCCGGAATATCAATAATATTTTCGGCTGCCGTTTTGAACTTTTTTCGATTAGTTTTTAAGTTTTTTGCTGCCGGCATTAACAAATTTGTAATCAAAGCATCTGTAAAACGGACAATAAACCAAGTGATATTCAGTACAATAAGAAATTTATAAGCAGTGGCAATAAAAATATCAATATTTTCGGGCAAATCGAGTCGCTTACACGAAATCCAAATTCCAAGCAATACGATTGCAAATTTTAATGGCGATTCGAGTTTGTCAAACAGAGCATCATCAAGGCTGTGAGTTGTTCTTTTTGATAATGGTTTGAAAACAAGAATGTTAAGCCAAAAAATGAAAATATTTACGATAAAGGCTGCCGCTATTATTGCCAGCGAAATAAGCCAATTTTGTAGCGAATTGTGAAAATAAATGTGTGAAAACATAAGAATAAATTTTGTTTCGACAAAGATAAAAAAAAGAAAGATAATTTGAAAAAATATTTTTTACCTTTGTGCTTTATTTAAAATTTATGCTGCAAATTGACGACACAATAATTAGTTTTGACCTTTTCGACAAGTGCTTTGCTTGCGACCTTGCGCAATGTAAGGGGATTTGTTGTGTCGAAGGCGATGAGGGCGCACCGCTCCAAAACGACGAAATTGCTACTATTGAGCAAACGTTGCCTGCTGTGCGCAATTATTTATCGCCACTGCAAAATGAAATTATCGACAGCCAAAATTTTTGGTACAACGACCGTTTTGACGAGCCGGTTACACAATTAGTAAATGGTGCGGCGTGTGTTTTTGCAATTTTTGACCAAGTCGGAATTTGTAAATGTGCATTTGAAAAAGCGTTTGAAGATGGCAAAATTGAGTTCGCAAAACCAATTTCCTGCCATTTATATCCGGTGCGTTTGCAAAAATATCACGAGCATATTGCCATAAATTATCATAAATGGAATGTGTGCGATTGTGCTTTGAAAAAAGGTAAAAGCGAGCAAATGCCACTGTACCGCTTTCTCGAAACGCCGCTAAAACGCCGTTTTGGTAACGAATGGTACGAAAAACTCGAAATCGCAGCAAAAGAAACAATAGAATATAGATAATGATTAACGATTAGTGATTAGTGATTAGTGTCCCGATAGCTATCGGGACTTACTAATTTGGGAACTTTCTAATGTAAAATGTAGAATGTAAAATGTAAAATTAAGAAATGTAGGAATTTAGGAATGTAGGAATTGAAAAAACTACTAATTAGGTAAATGTAAAATGTAAAATGACAAAAACTACTAATTTAGGTAACTACTCAAACATTCAAACCTCTCAAACTATTCAAACAACTCAAACTTTATAAAACTTTAAAAAAATGAATCCTCTCGAAATTGTTGCTGTTGTATTTACTTTTACAAGTATTTTATTGGCAGTAAAAGAAAAAATTTTAACTTTCCCGCTTGCTATTATTGGCACACTTTTGTTTACATATATCTTTTTTACCCAAAGAGTATATGCCTCCGCAAGTTTACAAATTGTATTTTTATCGTTTAATATTTTTGGCTGGTGGCGATGGCTGCATCCTAAAAAAGAAGAGGCAAAGGCAGATAACACCCTGTCGGTAAGTAAATTGCGGAAATCAGAATTATTAATCACATTAACCATAACCGGAATTTTATATATAATTTTAGTATATTTAATTTCGCATTTACACACTTGGTTTCCTAATGTGTTTCAAGAAGCCCGCTATGTGTGGATAGACAACTTTATCCTCGCAGCAAGCATTGTAGGACAGTATTTAATGGCAGTAAAGAAAATCGAAAATTGGGCGTGGTGGCTGGCAGTAGATGTAATCGCAGCACCGTTTTATTTTTTCACAGTAGGTTGGCTTACCGGATTAATGTACCTCGCTTTTATCGCTACAGGAATTTTAGGATTAATAGGCTGGAATAAAAGTATGCAACAAAGTAAAAAACAATGAATGTAGAAATTATTTCGATTGGCGACGAAATTATGATTGGGCAAATTGTAAATACCAATTCGGCTTGGATGGCTACCGAACTGAACCGAGCGGGTTTTACGGTGCAGCAAATCGTTGAAGTACACGACTCTGCCACACAAATTGTTACTGCGCTCGACAATGCACTTTCGCGAGCCGAAATCGTGCTGCTCACCGGTGGACTTGGTCCCACAAACGACGATATTACAAAAAAAACACTTTGTGATTATTTTGGCACTCAACTTGTTTATAATCAGCAAGTTTACGACAATATCGCAAACATAATGCGCTATCGCAAGCGAGTAATGAACGCTTTGACAGATACTCAAGCACTTGTTCCCGAAAATTGCACTATTGTCCAAAACCCTGTGGGGACAGCGCCTGTAATGTGGTTTGACCATAACGGAAAAACTATTGTTGCTTTGCCCGGCGTGCCTTTCGAAATGAAACACGCTATGAGCAATTCCATTATTCCGATGCTCCACAAAAAATACAAATTCGATACAATTTTACATCAAACTGTTGTAGTTCACGGCATTCCGGAGTCGGCGCTTGCCATGCAAATTGCCGATTGGGAAAATGCATTGCCGCCGTTTTTACATTTGGCATATTTACCTACTTTTGGAATTGTAAAATTGCGGTTGAGCGGAATGGCTGATAATATTGTTGACTTACAAACGGCAATAAATCAGCAAATTGAGAAACTGAAAGCAATTTTGGGCAATGCTATTGTTGCTTTTTTCGATTTGACGGCAGCACAAATTGTCGAGAATTTTCTTAACACAACACAAAGCACACTTGCCGTTGCCGAAAGTTGTACAGGAGGAAATATTGCACATCAATTAACTGAAATTCAAGGGATTTCTAAATATTTCAAAGGCGGAATAGTGGCTTATTCAAACGAGGCGAAAGAAAATATCCTTGCTGTTGATAGAAATGACATTATAAAATATGGAGCCGTTAGTCGTCAAGTTGCAAAGCAAATGGCGATTGGTGCGCGAAAAATTTTTGGCAGCAACTTTGCCATCGCTACCACCGGAATTGCCGGACCGGATGGCGGCTCGGCTCACAAACCTGTTGGAACTGTGTGGATTGCCGTTACTAATGGCAAAAAAACCATTGTGCGTTTGCATAATTTTGGGAACGAAAGAATCCAAAACATCGAACGTGCCACGCAAAGCGCTTTGCTTATGCTTTTAGAATTGAGAACGAATAAATAATGTGCCAATAAACAATGTGCCAATAACTAATGTGCCAATAAATAATGTGCCAATAAACAATGTGCCAATAAACAATGTGCCAATAAACAATGTGCCAATAACTAATGTGCCAATAACTAATGTGCCAATAACTAATGTGCCAATAAACAATCCCGATACATCCACGATAAATCGGGAGACCTCGGGACAAGTTGTGCCAATAAACAATCAATTTAATTATTTTATCAATAAATGTTTTATTTTTAATAAAAAAGTACTTATATTTGTCGAAAATTTAATCAATTAAGTGATTAACGATTAGTGATTAGTGATTAACTTCCTAATTTGTAAACTATTCAAACTATTCAAACATTCAAACTATTAACTTCTATAACTTCTATAACTTCAACTTGATAACTTTATGAACTTTATAACTTCCTGTAACTTCTGTAACTTCTGTAACTTCATTTTTATAAACTTTTCTAACTTTTCAAAATGAAAACATATAAATTTCTAAACATTTCTATGGGCTGGGCGGTATTTGCTGTTGCGGCTGTAACTTATCTTATGACACTGGAAGCCACCGCAAGTTTTTGGGACTGCGGCGAATTTATTGCCACCGCTACCAAACTTGATGTGGGTCATCCTCCCGGAGCACCGTTTTTTATGTTACTCGGTAAATT
>JAITXR010000045.1 GCA_031284665.1 Paludibacter sp. | reverse complement strand
ATAGAAACAAAAATTTCAGTACTTTTGCGTTTTGAAAAACAAAAATATAATTTATTATGCAACAAATTCAATATTTAATCGAAATTTCACGCTATTATGGAGCCGACAGCCGTTTTGTGATTGCAGGCGGCGGAAATACTTCATTCAAAAATGCCGAAAAAATCTGGGTAAAAGCAAGCGGCTCGGCGCTCGCCACAATCGACGAAAGTGGTTTTGCAGTTTTGGACAGAGCAAAACTCAACCCAATGGCTGAAAAAATCTACAGCAGCAACGCCGCCGAGCGCGAAGAACAAGTAAAAAATGACCTCGCCGATGCCACTATCACCAAAGGAAAACGCCCATCGGTGGAAACGTCGATGCACAATGTAATTGATTATCAATATGTTGTACATTTACATCCTACTGCCGTAAATGCGTTAATGTGCGCACAAAATGCTGAAAATGAATTACATAATCTTTTTGGCGAAAAAGCGGTATATATTCCATACACTGACCCGGGATATGTACTTTTCAAAAAAGTGAACAACGAAATAATCGCTTTTCGGAAACGTTTTGGCGAGGAGCCGCACACAATTTGGCTGCAAAATCACGGAATTTTTGTTGCGGCAAATTCTATCGACGAAATCAAACAAATTTACAGCGAAATAATTGACAAACTAAACTCTATCGCTACTCTCAATTCGATTAGCGAAACTGTTCTAAATTCCACAATCGACCCCACAAAAGTGTTGCCCGCTATTCGGATGGTTTTATCGACCGAAACACTCAAAACTCTCAAAGTGCGCAATAATGCTTTGATTCAATATTTTTCTGAAAATGCTGAAAATCAACAATATATTGCTCGCCCATTTACTCCCGATGCCATTGTTTACTGCAAATCGAACTACGTATTTGTTAATCAAAATAATGAAGATAAAATAATTTCGGATGCCACTGCACAGATTACAGAATTACACAAAAAATATGGATATTTGCCAAAAATGCTGATAATCAAAGGCATAGGATTAGTAGCCATTGGCGAAAATGCAAGTCAATGCGACACCATTCTCGACGTTTTTGAAGATGCTGTAAAAATTGCATATTTATCAAATTCGTTTGGCGGGGCGCACCCAATGACACAATCGCAAATTGATTTTATCGATAATTGGGAAGTGGAAAATTACCGCCGCAGTGTTGCAGCAGGGAAATCAGCCGGACGTGCCGAAAACAAAACCATTATTGTAACCGGTGCTGCGCAAGGTTTTGGCGAAGGAATTGCGCGTAATCTCCTGCTCGAAGGGGCAAATATAGTAGTTGCCGATTTGAACGAAAACGTTGGAAATCAAACCGTTGAGCATTTTAATAACTTAGCAAAAAGTAATTGTGCAATATTTGTAAAAACCAACGTAAGCGAAATTTCAAGCATCGAAAGTCTTGTAAGAGAAACGGTTTTGAATTTTGGCGCAATCGACTGTTTTGTCAGCAATGCCGGAGTTTTGCGTGCCGGAGGATTGGAAGATATGACTGCCGAAAATTTTGAATTTGTAACCAAAATAAATTACAACGCATATTTTTATTGTACAAAAGTGGTCAGCCGCGTGATGAAATTACAAACAGCGCACTCAAAATCAGATTATTACGCCGATATTATTCAAGTAAACTCAAAATCGGGACTTCGCGGCTCGAAAGCAAATTTTGCTTACGCGGGAGGAAAATTTGGTGGTATTGGTCTCACTCAATCATTTGCGCTCGAACTTGCGCCGTTCAGAGTAAAAGTAAATTCGATTTGTCCGGGCAATTTTTACGAAGGTCCGCTGTGGTCTGACCCCGAAAACGGACTTTTTGTTCAATATCTCAAAGCCGGCAAAGTAGCGGGTGCAAAAAATGTTGAAGATGTAAAAGAATTTTACCTTGCGCAAGTTCCAATGAAAAAAGGTTGCAGCCCCGAAGATGTTACTAAAGGCGCACTTTACCTGATGGAACAGTGTGGCGAAACAGGTCAGGCACTGCCAATTACCGGCGGGCAAGTAATGTTGTCGTAAATCACTAAAAAAACACGAGCATCCCGAAAATTCGGAATGCTCGCCTTTTTTTGTAAAAAGTTGATTAAACTATTTCGGCTGCAAGTTCTGCGCCTGCTTTGAATTTTGCAACTTTTTTGGCAGAAATGTTGATTTCTTTGCCTGTTGCAGGGTTATGACCTTTACGGGCAGCGCGTTCTGCAACTGAGAATGTTCCAAAACCAAGGATAGCAACTTTGTCTCCTTCTTTAAGGGCTTTGGTAATTGTAACTACAGCAGCATCTACTGCTTTTTTAGCGTCAACTTTGGTGAGACCTGCTTGAGCAGCAACTGCACCGATAAATTCTGTTTTGTTCATTTTGTGTGAATTTTAAAAGATTATAACAACAATTATTCTACAAATGTAGTACTTTGATTTGTAATTGCAAATTTTTCGTAAAAAATTTAATGTTTTTTTTTATTTATACAAAAAATTATGCCTTTCAACATACTTTTCAGCATTTTTTCGTTACTTTTGCGCAGTTATAATCACATTTATTATTGTATAAAATGAGTTTTGAACGTCCTTCGTTTTGGCAATCTATTCCTCCTGCTGTCAGAAATTTACTTGCCATTAATACAATATTATGGTTGGCTACGGATTTTAGTCAGCCTTTGCTCCATAAATTGGGCATTAATATTTCGCTTACCGATGTTTTGGGTATGCACTATTGGCAGGCACAAAAATTTCAAATTTGGCAAATGCTGACATATATGTTTATGCACGGTGGATTTTTTCACCTGTTTTTCAATATGTTGGCTCTGTATATGTTTGGCAGTCCCCTCGAATATCGCTTGGGCACAAAACGTTTTTTGTTATATTATACGGTGGCAGGAATAGGCGCAGGCATTATACAACAAGTGTTTTGGTCAATTGATTTTCACTCGTTTATAGTGCATTATAACAATGTTTTACAAGAATTTCCTAACGACGTGGTCGAAATTCTTGCTCACTTTAATTCTCAACTAAATCTTCCAATTACAGTTGGCGCATCGGGGTCGGTTTTTGGATTATTGCTGGCATTTGGCTGGTTATTTCCGCAAACCGAATTATTTTTTATGTTTATTCCCGTACCAATTAAAGCACGTTGGGCAGTGGCAATTTATGCCGGATTAGAACTGTTTTTCGGCGTAGCAAATTTCAGTTTCGACAATGTGGCGCATTACGCTCACCTCGGAGGAATGTTGTTTGGGCTGCTTTTAATATTATGGTGGAAAAAACAAGGAAAATGGCAATAAATTTTTACCGCAAATGAATTATTTCAAAAACATACAAACCCGTTTTGGCAGCAGCGATGCTCTGTTCAAACTGATAGCAATTAATGTTGCAGTGTTTCTCGTGCCGGGAATTATCACAATTTTTCTTGAACTTTTTAAAAGCCACAGCGATTTTTTTAAAAATATTTTGGCTATGTCATCATCGCTAAATGTTTTGCTTACTCGCCCTTGGACAATAATTACTTATATGTTTTTTCACCAACAAATATTTCACCTTTTGTTCAATATGCTTGCTTTGTATTGGTTTGGGAAAATATTTGCGATTTATTTTAACGAAAAACAATTGGTTGCCGTCTATCTACTTGGCGGAATTGTAGGTGGATTGACGATGCTTGCCGCATACAATAGTTTTCCTATTTTTAACGATATTGTTCCATTGCTTGGAGCATCCGGCTCTGTAATGGCTATTATTACAGCGGCGGCAGTTCAAACTCCAAATATGGAATTGCGATTTTTTATGTTTCCGGTCAAACTGAAATATATAGCGATTGGAGCAATTGTAATAAGTTTTTTTGGAATAACAAAAGGTAATGCCGGTGGCGAATTTGCACATTTGGGCGGTGCATTGCTTGGGCTGATTTTTGTGTTAATGTTGCGACAAGGAAAAGATATAACTTCGTGGCTTAACAAATTGATTGATAGCATAGTATCACTATTTAGCAAACCAAAGCCAAAACTAAAAGTATCGAAACCGAATTGGCAAAATCAACAAATGAGCGATGCCGAATATAACGTAAATAAAGCGGCACGGCAAGAGGAAATTGACCGCATTCTCGACAAAATAAAAGCATCGGGCTACGAAAGTTTAACAGCCGACGAAAAACGCCGCCTTTTTGAACAAGGTAAAAAATGAAAAAATTACTTATCAAAATATTAGTCATTGCCAACCTCGCTGTTGCAGCAGCGATGCTACTTGTGTTGCCTGCCGGAGTTATAAGTCCGGCAAAATTTGTATGGTTGGCATTTGCGGCTTTGGCTTTTCCGGTTTTAGCATTGCTCAATATATTGTTTTCAGCATTTTGGTTGATTTGCCGTAAATGGCTGTTTCTTATATCGTTAGTAGCATTGGCTGTTTGTTATAAACCACTTGCGATTACATTTCCTGTAAATTTTAGCAAAAATCAAACATCCGAAACTCAAAACATTAAAATTGTAAGTTATAATGTAGGCGCGTATCAATCGTTACAAAAACATACGAAGAAAAGCCCTAATAAAATTGTTGAATTTTTACTCGGCACTAATGCCGATATTATTTGCCTGCAAGAATTTTCGACGAGCAAAAATCCTAAATTTATGACTGCGCAAGATTTTTTGGATACTTTTGATGCACAAGGATATAAATACACATATATTTGGTATATTAACCCAAATAATAACGACCGCGTGGGATTAATTACTTTGTCGAAATTTCCAATTGTGAACAAGCAAAAAATACAATATCAGTCGTTTGGCAATCTGTCCATACTTAGCGATATTGTTATTAACAGTGATACTGTTCGCGTGATTAACAATCATTTAGAATCGAATACTATTTCGCAAGTTACTTATAAAAAATCAAATACAGGTGAATTAATCGGCATAGTCGAAAAAGTGGCACACCATTTATCGCATACTTATCCAATTCGTGCAAAACAAGCGGAAATGGTGGCAAAAGAAATACAAAATTCATCTTATAAAACCATTGTTTGCGGCGATTTCAACGATGTGCCGGCATCGTACACCTACAATAAAATAAAAGGCGATTTGGAAGATAGTTTTGTGGAAACAAATACCGGACTTGGCTGGACTTATGATAGAAATATTTACCGCGTGCGCATCGATTTTGTATTACACAGTAAAGATTTGACAGCCGAAAATTTCATTGTCAAAAAACAAAAATATTCCGACCATTATCCTGTAACTTGCACATTATCAATAAATAATTAACAATAAAACAATAAAAATTATGAATGTACCTGAAAATTTAAAATTCACAAACGAACACGAATGGTTGCGACTCGAAGGCGAAGTTGCTTATGTTGGAATTACCGATTACGCACAGAGCGAACTGGGTGAAATTATTTTTGTAGAAGTCGAAACTATTGGCGAAAATTTATCAAAAGGCGAAACTTTTGGTACAATCGAAGCCGTTAAAACTGTATCCGACCTATTTTTACCCGTTGATGGCGAAATTGTAGAACTAAATCCTGAACTGGAGTCAAATCCCGAACTTGTAAACAATGACCCTTACGATGCAGGTTGGATTATCAAAATTAACATCGCCAACGCTTCGCAAATCGACGAACTGCTTTCGGCTGCGGAATACGAAAAATTACTCGGTTAATATTCTGATTTAGACCATTCTAAAACCCTAAAAAAAATGATTCCCATTGTAAGCATAATAATGGGCAGCACCTCCGATTTACCTGTAATGGAAAAAGCGGCAGCCTTGCTCAACGAATTTCAGATACCATTTGAAATGAATGCTCTTTCGGCGCATCGCACTCCAAAAGAAGTAGAAATATTTGCAACTCAAGCCTCCGGTCGTGGCATTAAAGTAATAATTGCCGCTGCCGGAATGGCTGCTCATCTCCCCGGCGTGATTGCATCGATGACCACTGTGCCGGTAATCGGAGTGCCAATAAACTCAACTCTCGACGGACTTGATGCCCTGCTCGCCATTGTACAAATGCCTCCGGGAATACCTGTGGCTACAGTTGGCATCAACGCCTCGCTAAATGCCGCAATACTTGCTGTACAGATATTGGCACAAAGCGATAACGCACTGAAAATCAAACTCGAAAATTACAAAAACTCACTGAAAAACAAAATTATTGACGCAAATAATAAACTTGCCGAAATAAAATACGAATATAAGGTGTAAGTGAAAAAAATATTCAATTGTGAACGCAGTGCGTTCGCAATTCAATTTGGCACAGTATCGTCTTCTTATTCAGATAGTGAATATCAACTTTATCTGCCATCCGAAAAGCAATTACTGACCGAATTGAAACGCGAACTGGAAAATCTTGAAACAAACGAAGAGTAAATAAAAAAATTATCAGCAAGTAATAAATTGAAATATAGCGATTGATTTCCTGAAAATATTGGGAATCTGTATTTATTTCACATTATTCAATAATACTTATGTAAAGAAATCGTAAAAAAACGAAAAAACTATTTATTCGGTTTTTTTACTTTACGTTTTTTCGTATTTTTGTAAACCTAACAAAGAAACTTACTTGTTAGGTTTTTTTAATAACAAAAATTAAGATGGAAAAAACTCTTTTGATAATTAAGCCCGGAGCCATTCAACGCGAATTGATTGGAGAAATAATTACACGTTTTGAGCGCAAAGGTCTGCAACTTTGCGGAATAAAAATGATACAACTCGACGACAAAATTCTGTCCGAACATTACGCACATCTTTCGCACTTGCCATTTTTTGGGCGAATAAAACGCTCGATGATGGCTTGTCCTGTAATTGTGTGCTGCTGGGCAGGTGCAGATGCTGTAAATGTGGTGCGAAATATGACCGGCAAAACCAACGGTCGAGAGGCTGTGGCAGGCACAATACGAGGCGATTTCAGCGTCAGCGTTCAAGAAAACATTGTGCATAGCTCCGACTCGGTTGAAAATGCAAAAACAGAACTTGCACGCTTTTTCCGACCGGACGAAATACTGCACTTTACAACAAATAATAATAATTTTATTTATGCCGAGGATGAACAAATAAGTAATGTATAATGTAAAATGGCGTAACATTCAATTTTTCAATTATTTACTTAAGGACTAAACATAAAACATAAAACCACACAGACCACACAGACCACAGGAACAAAATAAAAAAATGTTCGTGGAGATTGTGAGAGTTCGTGATGAAAAAACAAACAGATGAAATTACGAGCAATAATAATAGCAATAATATTAGCAAACTGCATTAATGCAAATTCACAAATCATACAAAAGCACGCCGAGCCATACATTGATACAATAAATTATTATCACAAATTGTTTAACGATGCTACCGACGACTTGATGGAAAACCATCCGGCTGACGACTTGTATAAAAACATATGGACAAACGACCGTATAAATCCATACTCCACTCCTATCGACAGTTTGAACGATTCAATCCATATCGATTGTTCTGATTTTCATTTGCCAACGAAGGGATATATAACCTCAAAATTTGGTCCGCGCCGTTATCGTTATCATTTTGGCACCGACATTAAACTTTATGTTGGCGATTCGGTACAGGCAGCATTTAGTGGCGAAGTGCGAATTATTGACTATGAGCAGCGCGGTTATGGACATTATATTGTAGTGCGACATCGTAATGGGCTCGAAACCGTATATGCCCATCTTTCAAAAGTATTGGTCGAAATCGGACAAACTGTAAAAAGCGGCGAAATAATTGCACTCGGCGGAAACACCGGTCGCTCGTCGGGCTCGCATCTGCATTTCGAAACTCGATATTTGGGAAACGCCATCGACCCATCAACTATTATTAATTTTGAACTCGGCAGCATCCGCGACAGTATTTATGTGATTACCAAAGGAAAGTCGTTTTACTACCAAAGTGCAGTTGCCACACAGAAAGCGACTAAATATGTTACAGTGCGCAGTGGTGATAACCTGGGGAAACTTGCAGCTCGAAACGGCACAAGTATCCGCAGCATTTGCCGCCTAAATGGGATAAAAGAGACAAAAGTTCTGAAAGTTGGCGAGCGAATTAGAATAAGATAATTTGAGTATTGAGTAGCAAGAAATAAGTATCAAGGATTGAGTATGAATTTCCAATAAAATTAGTATTTTTGCAATAATAAAAAAATGATTACCAGCAAAACAATGTAAATTAAAACATTAATGAATAGGCAACAAGCCGAAATTATACTTCAAAAAAAGTTTGGAATATCAAATTTTTACGACGAACAATGGCAAACTATTGAGAAAATTCTCAATGGCGAAAGGGTTTTGTTGATTGAAAAAACCGGTTTTGGCAAATCGCTCTGTTTTCAGTTTCCGGCTACTGTTTTTGAAGGAACTACCGTCATTTTTTCGCCATTGATTGCCCTAATGCGAGACCAAGTGAAAAAATTAAATGCTCTTGGTATCCCTGCGAAATGCCTTAACAGTGAACAAACTGCCGAAGAAAATTCACAAATAATTGAAGATACTAAACAAGGCAAAATAAAAATTCTATATATCGCCCCAGAACGCCAAGAAAATAATGAATGGATTGAAGCAACACGACAAATGAATTTAGCGATGGTCGTTGTTGATGAGGCACATTGTATATCCGTTTGGGGACACGATTTTCGTCCGGCTTTCAAACGCATTATCAATCTCGTGAAACTTTTGCCCAAAGGATTGCCTGTTCTTGCAACAACCGCCACAGCCACCAAACGTGTTGAAAACGATATTGCTACACAAATTGGCGACGGAATTACCGTTATGCGGGGAAATCTGTTGCGCGATAATTTACGCTTGTTTGTGATAAAAGTTCAGAACGACGACGAAAAATTTATTTGGCTCGGTAAAAATATAGAAAAATTGTCGAATCAACTTGGTGGAACGGGAATCTTATACACCGGCACGCGCATTGACACCGAAAATTACGCCAAATGGTTCGATTTTTCGGGTATTTCAGCCATTGCATACAACGCAGGTTTAGAGGCTGATATGCGCGTGAAAATCGAAAATGGATTTATGGATAACGAGTGGAAATGCATTGTTTCGACCAACGCACTTGGAATGGGCATTGATAAACCCGACATTCGCTTTATTGTTCATACCCAAATTCCACAGTCGCCGGTGCATTATTATCAGGAAATAGGTCGTGCAGGAAGAGATGGAAAACCGGCTTATATTATTCTTTTTTATGCTGATAACGATAAAAAACTACCACAAGCCTTTATCGAAAATGCACGTCCTTCGCTCAAAAAATACGAGAAAGTAATTGAGGCGGTAAAATCCGAATTACTTACTGCTCATCAACTAACTACAAAAATAAATTTAAAACAAAATCAAATACGCATTATTCTTGCCGATTTAATGGAACAAGGCATTGTTCGCGAAGCAAATTACGGCAACAAGAAGCTGTACGAGTTTGTAGCCGGTTCACAGCCGCTCAACTTTCAAGAATTTGAAAATCTGCGCAAAGCAAAATTAGATGACTTGGCACAAATGCTTGGTTATGTAGAAACGACTGAATCAAGAATGAAATACCTCTGCGATTATCTGGGCGACAATAATGAGCATAATTTCATTAATTGCGACAATACAGGAGAAAAACAATTAAAAGTGATTGCGCCGGAAGAATGGAGAGCTAAACTCAGTGAATTCCAGCAAAATAATTTCCCGCCGATTGAAGTTGACCTGAAAACGTCCAATTTGCAAAACGGTGTTGCCGCTTCGTATTACGGCGTGTCAAATGTTGGGGCAGCTTTACACCATTCAAAATACGAAAACGGTGGCGACTTTCCCGATTTTTTACTAAAAATGACTTTGCGTGCTTTCCGTAAAACCTTTGGGAACGAGCCGTTTGACTTAATTCTATACGTTCCACCAACACGGTCGGGCGATTTGGTGAAGAACTTTGCAGAAAAAATCAGCCAAGTTCTCAAAATTCCACTCTCGCATAACTTGAAAAAAATACGACAAACAGAAGAACAAAAAATATTTGAAAGTGTAATCAGTAAAAAAGAAAATATAAAAGAGGCATTTGATTATCAACCTGTTGAAGAAATTTCCGGTAAAAGCATAATTTTAATTGACGATATAATTGACAGTACCGCCACAATAAAAGAAATTGGCA
>JAITXR010000016.1 GCA_031284665.1 Paludibacter sp. | reverse complement strand
CAAGCGTTAACTAAACAACACAATCTTTTTTATACCTTAAAAAAAATACTAATACCTATAAAATGTTGGGCTTTGTGAAAAGCCCAACATTTTTTTTGTGTATATTGCTGGTTTTATGGGAGTTGCGCTGTAGAGTAGCATTGTTTGTGTGCCCATAACTTTTTCTTAGTGATTTATGAATTTTTATTTTTTTCGTCCAAATCTTATAAACTACTTGATAACCTGAGTTCGACCTAAGAAATCTCAAAAAAAAGTGATGAAAAAATTTGGTAAGTTGGCAAAAATTTATTATCGGCTGAAAATCAACTAAATAAATAAAGATTATGGCACACTTACCACCAACAAAATTACTGAAATTTTTTGTATTGCAGACGATTTCTGCAAAGAATTTGAGCAAGAACTCAAAAAACACAAAATCCAAAACAATGAAGGCAAATGCCACAGAAATTGAAAATATGCGATGTCGGATGCCGAAATTATTACAATTATGATTTGTTTTCACTAAGGAAGTTTCCGGAATCTAAAACATTTTTACCTCTATTATGTTGCCAAACATTTGCAAAAATGAAATTATATCACGGCTCAACAACAGGCGTAGAACTGCCTGACTTGAAAAAATGCCGCCCGACAACAGAGTTCGGGCAAGCATTTTCACCCCGTCTTCACTTTCTTTCCAAAATATCTTCGCAAAGCCGTAGCCATTAAGTTAAGTATCAACACAATAGCAATCAACACTAATGCTGTTCCGTAAGCGATTGGGCGCGAGGATTCTATGTCCGTTCCGCTTGTTACGATTACATATAAATGATAGGGAAGTGCCATTACTTGGTCGAAAATGCCGGTGGGGAGTTTCGGCAAAAAGTAAGAGGCAACGGTAAAAAGGATTGGGGCTGTCTCGCCCGAAACTCTGCCTATTGAAAGTATAAGTCCGGTAATAATATTGGGAAATGCCATCGGCAACACCACCAAACGTACAGTTTGCAGTTTACTTGCGCCAAGTGCCAAACTTCCTGTGCGGTACGAATCGGGAATGGCGCGGAGTGCTTCTTCGGTAGTGCGAATAATCAACGGCAAAATGAGTAAACCAAGTGTCAACGAGCCGGCAAGAATTGAATCACCAAATCCCAATGTATTAACAAATAATGCCATCCCAAACAACCCGAAAACAATAGACGGAACACCACCTAAGTTGTTGGTCATAAAGCGGATACATTTCACTATCCAGCCGTTGCCTGCGTATTCGTTCATATAAATTGCAGACATTACGCCTAATGGAAATGCAAAAATCATACTGCCCGCCAGCAAACAAAGCGTGCCGACAATAGCCGGAAAAATCCCGCCGGCAGTCATCCCTTCGGTGGGTGCAGTGGTCAGAAATTCCCAACTGATAACGCCGATGCCGTTGTAAATAATAAATCCCAATATCCAAAAGAGCATAGCAACTACCAGCACTCCCAATGTCCGAAAGAGGATAAACGCTATTTTTTGTGTTGTTTTTTTGTTCATAATCACATTCCTTTTCCAATTTGTCGTTTTGAAATAAATTCTACCGAAAGATTAATTATCATTGTCATAGCAAATAAAATCACGCCCAGCAAAAATAGTGATTGATAGTGCACGCCTCCCGCCGGCGCCTCGCCCAATTCAGCGGCAATAGTTGCAGGGATAGTTCGCACCGGCTCGAACAGCGAGTGAGGCATTACCGCAGCATTTCCGGTAACCATTAGCACCGCCATTGTTTCGCCGATTGCCCTGCCAACGCCCAACACCACTGCGGCAATAATGCCCGATGCAGAATATGGAAGAATTACCTTATAAATGGTTTGCCAAGGCGTTGCGCCCAAAGCCAGACTCGCCTCGCGCATAGTTCGGGGCGTATTGCGCATAGCATCTTCGGCTACCGTAATAATAGTGGGCAATGCCATTATCGACAATATAAGACTGCCCGCAAAAGCAGTTTCGCCAACAGGCAAATGCAGCGTTTTTTGAATCAAAGGCACTAACACCACCAAGCCGAAAAAGCCGTACACCACCGAAGGAATGCCTGCCAGCAGTTCGATAGTGGGTTTTAAGATTTTACGTGTGTTTTCGCCTGCCAATTCCGAAAGGTAAATGGCAACCCCCAATCCCAGCGGCAAAGCGATTAAAATTGCAAAAAGACTTACCCACAGCGTTCCCAAAACCAGCGGAAGTGCACCATACAACGGAGCAGGCGTGGCGGTAGGCAACCACTCTTTACCACCGAAAAAATCAGAAGGCTTGATTAGCGGAGTGTGGAGAGTGACAACCTGAGAATTTAATTCTCCGCTTGGTATATATTTTTCGGGAATAAAAGCAATAATATTTGGATTTTGGGCGATAACGTCATCTAACTTTTGAGGTAGAAATTCATAATTTTCGCCTAATTCCTCGTCGGAATACAGATTGAAAATTTCGTCGAAACGGAAAATCATAATTTCTTCGTCTCTGCCGCCTACTTCTTCCCAATTTGTTATTTCGGAATCAAAAATCTGCTTAATTTGCTGCGGCGACAAAGGATGCCCTGCCTTTATGGGATTTGTAGAATTGACACAAAGCGCATAACCTTTTTCCACCGCAGGATTGTTGAACAAACCTAATCCTTCTTTGAATAAGAAAATGATAATCAGCAAAATAGCAAGAGTAGTAATACCCCCGCTCAAAGTAAATATTGCTTCAACAATTCGTTCTACAAATTTTCGTAAACGTTTCATATTTTTTGTCTGTTTTAATAATGCAAAACTACGTTCCAAATGATACAAGTAAGATACAAAAGAGTTACAAATTGGTTACGAAAATATCAAGTATCAAAATATGAGAGGTGAGGCTTTAAACTGCCTCACATCTCATATTTGTTGTGTCGAGTGCATTACCAGACTTTCCACTATTTCAAGTCAATAAACCCAACTTGTGTGCAGATTTTTTGCCCTTCGTCGGATAACACATAGTCGATAAACGGCTTCACTTTCTTTTCCGATTTCAGTTCGTAATAGTAAAATAGAGGGCGAACAATCGGATAAGTTTTGTTTTTGGCATTGATTATTGACGGCTCTACAAAGGTTTTGCCTTGATTGTACGACACGTGAATGGCTTTTACCGCTTTATTCAGGTACGCCAAACCGACATAGCCGATTGCCCCTTTTGTCTGGCTAACCGACTGAATTATAGCACCTGTGGCAGGCATACTCATAATTCCGTTCACGTAATTTTTGTTCTTGAGCACATGCTCTTTGAAAAACTCGTAAGTGCCTGACGAAGTTTCGCGCGAGTAAGGGATAATTTTCAAATCGGCGCCACCCACATCTTTCCAATTCTTGATTTTTCCGGTAAAAATACCCTCCAACTGTTCGCGGGTAAGCTTACTAACCTTGTTGTCGGGGTGAACTACGACTGCCAAAGCATCGTAAGCCGCAATGATTTCTTTTACTGTTTTACCGCCTTCCTGCAACTTTTGTTTTTCGTCGAACTTGATTTTCCGCGACGATTGTGCGATGTCAGTAGTGCCTTCGATTAATGCCGAAACTCCTACTCCACTGCCTCCACCGGTAATGGTTACGCTTTGTGCGGGATTACTTTGCATAAAACTTTCGGCTTCTTTTTGCGATAAAGGCAACATAGTGTCCGAGCCTTTTATTTTTTGAGATTGTGCAATGAACAATACGCTCAGAAAAATGACTGTTGTTAATAATAATTTTTTCATTTTGATTGATTTTTTTTAGTTGATACAAAATTATGATATTGATAATACAAAATCGAAACGGAAATATTACAATACGGTTAAGATTTATTTTAGTGGAGAGTTAATAGTTGATAGTTAATAGTTTACAAATTAATAGTTTTTTCACTAATCGTTAATCACTTAATTAAAATTTATATTGCAATCGTACAGTAAACAGATTATCTTTGATGTCGCTTTTATATTTATCGAGGTTTTCTGTCATTTCATTTCGGTTTATTTCGTAGTAAGCCTGCAAACGGATGCTGTTTGTCGCCCGCCAAAGCAAACCAAAACCTAAAGTATTTTGAGCAATATCACCGGCAGCAGTATTGTTTTGTCCAATCTCATTTTTGGAAATTTTCGTATTGGGGTCGTAGAAATCGTATTTCAGCACGGCAGAAAGCGGCAAACGACCTAAATCCTGAATAAAAATGATATAAGCACCGCCGAAATTGCGGATATAAGTGTCGGTAGTGGGCAATGCTGAGGCATTTGGACTTTTGCTGTTCGCTTTGACACCGGGCTGCTCACCAAGCAAATACTCGGCTCTTAACTGGCTCATTCCCAGCGAACTCATTACACTCAATTGCGCATCTAATCCAACGTATTCCCGTTTGGCAAATTTGCCTTTGTTGTCGGCATTGCTATTCGCTGCAAACTCTTTATTGGTCAGCGAATAAACGTTTTCCGTTCCCTGAAAAACGCCACCATTATAGTACGACACGCCACCACCGATTTTTACATTACTTCCCAGATTTTTATCGGCTGACAGATGCCCGATAAAATCCAATTTACTGTCGGTTTCGCGATTAATGGCATTTCCGGCAAACAATCCGGCATCTAATTTCAGGAAATTCCACGGCGATGTTTTTGCAGCCTGCAAAGTCAGCATCGCGCCCAAATCCTTTTCGTCGGGGAAAAGCGTTTGGCAAAGCGTGGAGCGTTCGGGCGATTCCAATTTCGACGAGGAATAACTGATTTCATTTCCAAAAGGGCGGTCGAAAATACCGGCACGTAAGGCATTTGTCCCAAACCAAGGGTCTTTCACATTGAGATAAGCATCCTTCAAACCAACTCCTTTTTCTGTAATGTCGAGTTCAAACACGCCGGAGGCAATGCTTTCTTCATAGGTAAATTTGATGCGCCCGCGCCGAATGCCAAAGCGACCAAACGATTTTTCAGGATTTTCGTTAGCAGCACCCACTTTCGGCGAAGCATCCCGCTCGCCCCATTCATACTGCGTTTGAACATAGCCGGATACTTTGAACTTTTGCAGTTTTTTAACCGCGTCGTCGAGCAAATCGGTTTTTTGTTCCAATTTTTCAACCGCTGTCAGTTCCGTTTCTTCTTGTTGAGCAAAAATTGCGCTTGCCATTGACAGGCAGCAAGATAAAATCGCAATACTTTTTTTCATACGTCGTTGTTTTTTAATTATTATTTTAAAATTATTAACGCCGCAAAAATATCGTAGCCACATTACACTACGACTGCATTTTGGTTACAAAACAGATACAATAACAAAATTTGAGTAGTTTGAATGTTTGAAAAGTTTGAGCAGTTAGCAAATTAGTCCCCGCAAGCCTTGAAGGTGTCGTGATAATTGGCAATTGATAATTTTTCTGATAGTTATCGGGATGATAATGCTACTAATTAAGTAGTCTTGTCAATTTTTACATTTCTTCATTGGCATATTGGCATATTGTTTATTGTTCTTTGTTCTAATTTTTACATTCAAAGTATATTATTTTAAATAAAAAGTGTTTATATTTGTCGAAAATTAAAAAGAATTTCAGATTTCGGGTTTTGGAGTGCACGTTTGACACAATTTCAAATCTCATATCTCAAAATCTCATACCCCAAATTATGACTAAAAAAAGTAAATTAAAAAAATTCTTTCACAAAATACGTTTTCAATATCGCGTATCAGTGCTCAACGAGAACACTTTGGAAGAGTCGTGGCACTTCCGCCTGTCGCGTTTGAGCGTAATGCTTTATGTTTCGTTATTTGTGCTTATTACATTTATTTTGCTGGCGATATTGATAATTGCCACACCTATAAGATATTATCTGCCCGGATATGGCTCGATGGGCGACCGCGCCACGTTTATTTCCAAATCTATAACTGTGGATTCGCTCGAGCATCAATTGCAGTTACATTCACAATATCTCACCATTATTAAAGGTATAGTGGCAGGCGATGTGCAGTCCGATTCGCTGATTGTGATAGACTCAATCGGGTTGACTAAAATTGCCGAAGATGCTATCGAACAGACAAAAGCAGAGCAAAAATTCATTGCTCAATACGAGCAAGACGAAAAATATAATATTGATGTCAATCCGTCGAACACCAACAAACGAACAGTTTTTTATCGCCCTGCAAAAGGAGTTATTACGCCTGTTTATTCGGATAATAGATACGGAATAAGTATTGCGACCGGCGCAAATGAGCCGATAATGAGCGTTTTAGATGGCACTGTGGTGATGGCTCGATTAACTTTTGATTATGGCTGGGTAATTCAAATTCAGCACACTCACGATTTTCTTTCGGTTTACAAAAACAATACAAAATTATACAAAAGCGAAGGCGACAGGGTTAAGGCGGGCGAAGTGATTGCTGTTGCAGGAGGCGGTAGTTTAGACAACGCAAATCAACAGTTTTATTTTGAACTTTGGCACAATGGCGACTCTCGAAATCCAAATGAAGAAATAATTTTTTAATAATAATGCAAACAAAAAAAATAGCAATACTTGGCTCTACCGGCTCTATCGGGACACAGACGCTACAGGTTATAAATCAACATCCCGATAATTTTGAAGTTTATGCTTTGGCGGCGGGTAATAATGTTGATTTGCTGATACAACAGGCAAAGCAATTTCAGCCCGAAATGGTGGCTATCGAAAACGAAACATTGTACCCAAAACTAAAAGAGGCTCTGGCGGATTTGCCAATAAAAGTTTTTGCCGGTGCCGACAGCATCGCGCAACTTGCCGAACTTACGCCTGTGGATACTGTGGTTACGGCAATGGTGGGCTATGCCGGATTGCTCCCAACTATTAAAGCAATTGAGGCGGGAAAACGAATTGCGCTTGCCAACAAAGAAACGCTGGTTGTAGCCGGCGAACTTATTCTGAAACTCGCGACCGAAAATAGAGCGGAAATAATACCTGTTGATTCCGAACATAGTGCTATTTTTCAGTGCCTTACGGGCGAAAATCCCGAAAGTGTGAGTAAAATAATTCTTACAGCATCGGGCGGACCGTTTCGTCAAAAAACAATCGAACAACTGCAAAGCGTAAAAGCCGCCGATGCGCTGCAACATCCAACTTGGAAAATGGGCGCAAAAGTTACTATCGACTCGGCATCGCTGATGAATAAAGGTTTTGAAATGATTGAGGCAAAATGGCTTTTCGGTTTGAAAGCGGAGCAAATCGCAGTTGTGGTGCATCCGCAATCGATTATCCATTCGATGGTTGAATTTGTGGATGGCTCAATAAAAGCGCAACTTGGCGTGCCCGATATGAAACTGCCAATCCAATATGCATTGAGTTTTCCGCAACGACTTGATAGCAATTTTGAAAAACTTGATTTTTTTCAACACCCAAATCTCACGTTTGAAAAAGCAGATACAAAACGTTTTCCAAACCTCGCTCTTGCCCAATATGCAATGCAATGCGGAGGAAATTCGCCATGTATTCTGAACGCCGCAAACGAAGTGGTGGTTGATGCTTTTTTGCACGATAAAATTGCTTTTTTGCAAATGAGCCACATAATCGAACAAGTGATTGAAAAAATGGATTTTATCGCCAAACCATCTTATAACGATTATGTCGAAACCGACCGCAAAACAAGACTGATTACGAAAACAATTACGAATTATTAATTAATTAATTACGACCGTCTAATATTTTGATACTTAATACAATTTATGTCGTTTATGGTATTTGTTGGTTAAATAATTAAAGGAATGGAGGATAAAAAAATGAAAAAACTGTATTATTTCATAATTTTTTTAATACTTATCTTATGTTTAGTCTTTTTTGTACATAGAATATCAAAAGCAAATATATACGACCAACTGAATATTGAAACATTATTGGATACTGTTGCTAAAAGTTCTTTGCCATTCGGCACATTTTCGCACCGAAACCATACAGATATTATTTATCAAGATTGGGATTCAAAAATACAATGCTTGTATTTCCTTTCTTTGGATAAAAACAACACAAAATACATAAGATACCATGATTCATTATTATATTGTAAAATTCCAATAGACAGTATTTCATTTTATTTTGCTGATACGGAAAATATTAATGAAATAATTGCTACTGCTGAGTTTATGAAAGACAATCAAATTGAAAATTTGCGCAGGGAAACAAATGGTAATATTTTGGTAAAAACAGAAAAATCAGGAACTTTTTGGCACTCCACAGACACTATTCCTTACCCTTATAATATTTATTATCAGAGGTTTTATAAAAATTGGTGGAAATATATTGAACAAAATGAATGAAAATGAGAATACAAAATACAATAAGGAACAAAGAAAGTGATTAACTTACTAATTTGGGAACTGTACAGACAAGGCATGCCTTGTCTCTACTCAAACATTCAAACTTCTATCTTCTATCTTCTATCTTCAAACTTCTATCTTCTTTAACTTCTATCTTCTTTAACTTCTAACCAAAACTTTATGCCCAAAATTGAACTTCTATCTCCGGCTCGCAATCTCGAATGTGGACTTGCTGCCGTTAATCACGGTGCTGATGCAATCTACATTGGAGCGGCACGTTTTGGAGCGCGTCAAGCAGCCGATAACTCAATTCAGGATATTGACGTATTGACGAAATATGCGCACAGATTTCGCACAAAAGTTTATGTTACGCTTAATACCATTCTGACTGACAGCGATTTATCCGATGCCGAAAAATTAATTTGGGATATATACAATATCGGCGTTGATGCTCTGATTGTGCAGGATATGGGAATTTTGCAGATGAATTTACCGCCAATAGCACTGCACGCAAGTACGCAAAGCGATAATCGCACGGCGGAAAAAGTACGTTTTTTGCAAGATGTTGGTTTTTCGCGAGTTGTGTTGGCACGCGAATTGACGTTACAGCAAATTGCCGAAATTCGCGCTCAAACAAATATTGAATTAGAAGCCTTTGTTCACGGGGCTTTGTGTGTGAGTTACAGCGGGCAATGCTATATTAGCGAGGCAATGTGCAAGCGCAGTGCAAATCGCGGTCAATGCGCACAATTTTGCCGTTTGCCCTACGATTTGCTCGATGCCGAAGGGCGTATTTTGCAGAGAAACAGACATTTACTTTCGCTGAAAGATTTAGACCTTTCGGCACATTTAGGCTCAATGCTCGATGCCGGTATTTCGTCGTTCAAAATCGAAGGCAGATTAAAAGACGCTAATTATGTGAAAAATATAACTGCTTTCTATCGCAAAAAAATTGATTTATTGCTGGAGGAAAAGCAAAATTTTTCAAAATCATCACTTGGCGCAACAACTTTCTTTTTTGACCCAAATCCCGAAAAAAGCTTTCGACGCGAGGCAACAGATTATTTCATAACAGGACGACACTCAGGCATTTATAAACCTGAAACACCAAAATCGCTTGGCGAAAAAATTGGGAAAGTGCGGCGTGTTGGCGAAAACTTTATCGAAAGCGAAAATGCTGAAATATTGCATAATGGCGACGGAATTTGTTATCTTAATCGCGATAACGAACTTACGGGTTTTAGAGTTAATAGGATTGAAAACGGTAAAATTTTCCCTTTCGAACAGGTTGACATTCAGCCAAATACAATTATATATAGAAATCACGACCAAGCATTTGAAAAATTGCTTAATGCAAACTCGGCAGTGCGAAAAATGGCGGTGAAAATTATTTTTTCTGAAACAAATACCGGATTTTCGCTGCAAATAATTGATGAAGAACAAATTAGCGTAACGCTGCAAATTGATTATCAAAAACAACTTGCCAACGATGCCAACAAAGCAAATGGAACGCTTAGCACACAACTTGCAAAACTCGGAAACACGATTTATGTTGCTCAAAATGTGGAGATTAACTGTCAGACAGCATATTTTTTCCCAATATCGCTAATCAATTCGTGGCGCACGCAAGCAATTGAAATTTTGGATTTGGAGCGCGAAAAATTATATAAACGCAATGTCGCATTGCCGCGCTCGTATGCTGTTTATCCTGAGAAAACGTTAAATTACAGGGCAAATATAAGCAACAAATTATCTGCTGAATTTTATCAACTTTGCGGAGTCGAAAATCTTGAGCAAGGTTTTGAAATTGAGGCGCAAAGCAATGTTCCTCTGATGTTTACAAAGCACTGCATTAAATACGAAATGGGCTGGTGCGCGCGTCAAAATGCCGAAAATAAACCGCCCGAGCCATTATATTTATTGCATAACAATCAGCGTTTTGAACTAAAATTCGACTGCGCCCGATGCGAAATGCACGTATTGAAAGTGGAATAACTTTATTACTCTCCCAATTTCCGATATTCGCTTGGTGTGTAGCCTGTGTTTCGCTTGAAAAATCGGCTGAAATGCGATGAAGTTGAAAAATTGAGTGTATCGGAAATATTCTGAAAACTCATACTTGTCGATTTTAGTAATGCTCTGGCTTCCAGCACAATATGTTCGTGTATCCATTCCAAAGCGTGTTTGCCGCTAATCTGAAAAATCACCATCGACATATATTTTGGTGTGAGGCATAAATAATCGGCATAAAAATCAACATTATGCTCTTTGCGGTAATTTTTTTCAACACTGCGGATAAATTTTTCGTAAATGCGAACAGGATTGCTTTTCGGACTCGAAATTTCTTTTTTGTCGTTCGCAATCAGATTATAAACATTGTAAAACGTTATCTGACAATAATTTTGAATAATTTGTCGGTTGTAATTATTGCTCACATCTCTGATTTTATCTTTCATCATTCCAAAAATTTTTATCTGCTCTTGCATTTCGTCGTCCGAAAGAACAAAAAAACTCTTCTCAATCAGGCTGTTATGTAGATTTATTATCTGCGTAAAATCGTTTTGAAGATTAAAAAAATCTCGTCGTATCACAATAAATCCGGCTTTAAAATCGGGGCTGACTTCCGTTGTTTGAATAATTTGGTCGGGCAAAATTATGTGTAATTGATTTTGAGAGATTGTCATTTTGTTCAATCCCAAATTGTAGGTCATACTTCCTTCGGTGCAAAAAGCAATAATTGTTATCGTGTTTAATCGCAGCGGATAGTCTGTTACGGCGATTATTCCGTAGTCTTTTATCTTGTCGGTTAAATTGTCGAAAACCATAAATCCGCCTCCAATACTATCATTTTCAATGTTTTGCATAATAATATTGAAATCCACTTTGAATATTTTATCTGTCATTTTATTTTTGTAATTTATTAAAAATCAATATATTGTATTTCGTCGTGTCTTCTTGTCTTATTGCCGTTATGTTTGTTATAAAAGAGCGCTTGCGCTTAATAAATAAACAAGAAGACAGAAAGGCATAAAGGCATTTGTTTCTACTTTTGATGCAAAAGTACATTATTTTATTAATATAAAAAACACTAAACCGACAAATTGAATAAATAAACAACCATTTTGGTCTTTATTCAGCAAATAAAATTAAACAAAACGACAAATTGGATAAAACAAGCGACTTTTATATTCGATTATATTGTTACGCAAGTAGTACTTTTACAAATCAAATTTTTACAAATAAATTATTAACATTCTAAAAATCAAAAAAAATGAACAAATTTAATGTTATTTTGAGTATTATTTTCGTAGTAGTAGCAGGCATTGTATCGGTATGTTTACTATCCGGTTGCAGCACTTCAAATGAATTATTTAAGCCGATTAATTCCGGCGAAAAAATTATTGGCTCGGTTCAATGTAATTTTTATTCGATGACCTATCTCGGTGCAGGGCGAATATCGAAGAAAAACAAGGCGCAAGCCTATATTGAACTGATGAAAGAGGCAAAAAAACTTTATC
>JAITXR010000327.1 GCA_031284665.1 Paludibacter sp. | reverse complement strand
TCGGTAAAGTTACAACCGCAATCGTTACTTGTGAGCAATCCGGGCAATTTATCGGCTATATAGACTATTTCCTGTCCATCAACGATTTCTTTACATTGCAAAAACAGGTAAACCCCTTGTTCTAATCGTGCCAAAGCCTGAATAATTTCGCTGCGATATTTGGCTGATTTATCACGCTGAATACTTGCATTAGGGTCAATAGCAATCAACATATTTTGCGATTGTTCTACCTTTACAAGCAATGGGATAGCCTCTTCATACTGTTTCTTGGCTTTCGGTTTTTCGCTATTGTTCTCAAACTGGGTTGCGGTACTTACTATACTTTCCAACTGCTGCATATTCATGGAGAGTGAGGCAGTGTAATAGCCAATCAACTCATACTTATTGGCGAAAGCAAAGGCATAGAGCATGCCATCGGCGGCAGCATGGGTTTCCACTTTCAGCCCTATGATTTCGGCGGTGGCTTCTGTTTTTACGGAAGATTCAAAAATTGCTTCTATTTTTTCGCTTGCTTCGGTGTTTGTTGCCATTTGCTTTATACTTTTGCTGTAATCACTAACCGTAGAACTTACATTTACACGAATTGCTTCGAGACAATATGCTTGTGCCTCTTTTCGCAAGCGTTCGCTTGCCTTTTCTTTATTTTCGCCGGAGCGAATGTTGCCTGTTGCAAAACCTGTATAAAAAACACTACTCGGAAAATTATTTTCACGACTTTGTTCATCGAACCAACGTGGTGGCGTTTGTGCCGAAATTTCGCCTGCACATATCACGGCAAGCATTAAAATTAATAGTTTTTTCATTTTATATTTATTTTTTGTTCTAATAAAAATTTACGAATTGGAATTTGATTAATTCCCTGGGAAGAAACGCCTTCTTCTGCATCTAATGTAATAACCATTTTAGGGTAATTATCTTTGATGTTCAGCAAATTGTCAAATTCACGATCTCGTGTTTTGGGTTCTCTCAATGTGGGCGCCACTTGAATATAGATACGTTCTCCTGCTTTTTCGGCAATAAAATCTATTTCTTTATCGCCAAACCGTCCTACCGACAACGAATAACCACACAGCAATAAATGATGGCAAACCACATTTTCCAATACTTGTCCAATGTCATTTGGGCGAAATGGACGAATGGAATGTCTTATACCCAAGTCCTCAAAATAATATTTTTCGCCAATGCGCAATAATTGTTTGCCTTGAATGTCGGCAGGTTGAATACGCTTAATCAGAAAAGCATTATTCAGATAATTCAGATATTCTAAAATTGTTTTCGGCAGCATATCTACTCGCTGTGATTTCAAATATCCGCTAATACTGTTGGCTGAAAAAAGTTTTCCGACAGTATCGGCTAAATATACAGTCAAATCATTCAGCAAACGGACTTGTCTGATTTTATATCTGCCAACAATATCTTTCAAAATGATAGTGTTGTAAATATCACGCAGATAGTTTGCAACAATGGCTTCATCGAAAGGCAGATTGACCAGATAAGGCAAACCGCCAAATTTATAATATTTTACAAATGTTTCGTCGCTGTCTGCTAAAGCGTGAAACTGCAAAAATTCGGTATAACTTAAGCCATAAATTTTAAATTCGACATATCTACCGCTCAAATAAGTGGCTAATTCGCCCGAAAGCATATCGGCATTGCTACCCGAACAGTAAATATCATAATCACCTTCAGCAAAAAAAGAACGCAATGCTTTTTCAAACGCATCAATATCTTGTATTTCATCAATAAACAGATAGCATTTTTGGTTTCGTTTTTGTTTATGAACATATAAAATCAAGTCCTCATAATTTTTGATGCTGTCAAATTCATAGAGTTCTTTGTTGATATACAGAATATCAGCGTTGGAGTGTGTTGCTCTGATTTCGTCCATTATTTGATACAGCAGATAACTTTTTCCTACGCGCCGTTGCCCTACAATCACTTTAATAATCTGTGTGTCAATAAACGGGCGAATACGCTCTGTATAATTTTCCCGTCTAAAATAATTTGGTATTTTTGCCATTTCTATTTTTCTCATAAGTAAAACAATGTGCAAAGATACGAATTTTATTTCTTATAAGTAAAACTATTTCGCATTTTTTTTTAATTCTGCACAAAAAGACGGTATAATTACAGAAACTTTGTAACAAAAGGACGATATAAATCTCTAAATATTGTAACAAAAAGACGGTATTATTCATTGAAATCGGATTATTATTCTGAACTGAGGACAAGCCGGAAGCCTAAAATGTCGTAACGACGGGCGGGCGTATCGTAATCGCGACAAGCTACTCGACAATCGGAAGCACCACGGCTCCAGCTACCACCGCGAAAGACTCGGGAAGAACCCGAACCGGCACCGGTAGGATTAGTTTGACTACTGCTACCATAAGCTCCATACCAATCGTAACACCATTCCCAAACATTACCACTCATATCATAAATGCCCAATTCATTTGCTTTCTTTGTACCTGCTTCATGACTTTTTGAACCTGAATTACTTGTGTACCACGCTACTTCGTCTATGAAATTGCTGCCACTGTATAGATATCCTTTGCTTTTATTACCGCCACGGGCTGCATATTCCCATTCTGCCTCAGTCGGCAATCGAAAATATTTTCCGGTGATTTTATTCAACTTACCAACAAACTCTTGTACATCGTTC
>JAITXR010000235.1 GCA_031284665.1 Paludibacter sp. | reverse complement strand
AAAATTAATGGTTGTGCAATGAAAGTGCATAATATGCTCGGAAATGGTTTTCAAGAAGTAATTTATCAACGCTGTATGGCTATTGAATTGAAAAAGGCAGGACTTACTTTTGAAAGAGAAAAGGAGCAAGACATTCTTTACGAAGGATACAACGTTGGAACACGTAGAGCCGATTTTGTTGTGGAAGATATTGTAATTGTGGAACTTAAAGCAATTATAAATCTTGAAGATATTCATTTGGCACAAGCAAAAAATTATGTGGTAGCATACGATAAACCTATAGGATTGTTGATAAATTTTGGAAGTACAAGTTTGCAATATAAAAAAGTGTTCAATCAAAAATATAATCGGAATCCTGCCAATCCTGAAATCTTGTAAATCCTGATTCAGACAATATATTTAGGGTAAGGACAAAGCGAGAGATAAAATCAATGGAAATAGCATAGACGCCAATAATAAAATTGATAACTAAATTTAACAATAATAAATAATGAATTATTTTGATGAAGAAATAAACGATGAAGAAATTGTCGGAAGCAGTATAATGACAATTTTTCCGCAAGAAAACAACGATGTAGAATTGCAACAAAAAGACATTGAAATACCTGAAATTTTACCAATTCTACCGTTAAAAAATATGGTAATATTTCCCGGAGTGTTAATGCCGGTACAGGTTACACGTTCAAAATCGGCTAAACTGATACGCAAAGCGCAGGAAAATGAACAACTTATAGGAGTTTGCTCGCAAAAAGACCGGCAAATTGAAGACCCGCAAATCGACCAATTATATACAACCGGTTGCGTGGCGACGGTAGTGAAAATTTTGGAAATGCCCGACGGCTCGGTAACTGCAATTCTCGAAGGTCGCAAACGCTTTTTGCTTGGCGAAGAAGTGGCGAATAAACCTTATATGAAGGCAAAAATAAACATACTCGAAGATATTTTTCCTGCCGATATGAACGACGATACTTTTACTGCATTGGCGGCGTCGGTAAAAGATATTTCGGTAGGAATAATGCAAAAATCGGGGCTGTTTTCGTCCGAAATTTCGTTTGCCATTCGAAATATCGAAAATCCCATTTTTTTATTCAATTATGTTTCGGCAAATTTCGGCTTTCAACTGTCCGAAAAAATAAACCTTATCGAAACCGATTCGATAAGCGAACGTGGCTATAAATTGCTCGAACTGCTTAATAAAGAGTTACAAATGCTCGATATTAAAATATCAATTCAAAATAAAGCGCGCGAAGGAATGAACAAGGAACAGCGCGAATATTTTTTGCAGCAGCAGATGAAAACTATCCAAAACGAACTTGGAGGTGTGTCGCCCGAAAAAGATATTGCCGACTACAAACAACGCGCCGAAAAGAAAAAATGGAATGAGGCAACTGCCAAAATTTTTGACCGCGAACTGAAACATTTAATCCGTACAAATCAACATTCGGGCGAATACTCAACGCAGGCGCAATATATCGAAACTTTACTCGACTTGCCTTGGAACGAGTTTACAAAAGATAATTTTAATCTGAAAAATGCCCGAAAAGTGCTCGACCAAGACCATTTTGGAATTGATACGGTAAAAGAACGTATAATCGAACATTTGGCGGTGCTTAAACTCAAAGGCGATATGAAAGCACCAATACTGTGTCTGTATGGACCTCCGGGAGTGGGCAAAACATCGCTCGGAAAATCGGTGGCACGAGCATTAAATCGTAAATATGCACGAGTATCGCTTGGTGGATTGCACGACGAGGCGGAAATTCGCGGACATCGTCGAACGTATATAGGCTCGATGCCCGGACGAATAATTCATAATTTACTGAAAGCCGAATCGGCAAATCCGGTGTTTGTGCTCGACGAAATTGACAAGGTGTTTGCCGATTACAAAGGCGACCCATCGGCGGCATTACTCGAAGTGCTTGACCCTGAACAAAATACAAATTTCCACGATAATTATTTGGATGTAGATTTCGACTTGTCAAAAGTGCTGTTTATTGCCACCGCAAATAATATATCCACCATTCCCAAGCCCTTGCTCGACCGTATGGAACTAATCGAAGTAAGCGGATATACGCAGGAGGAAAAAGTGCAAATCGCGCTCAGGCATTTAGTGCAGAAAGAAATCGAAAATCACGGGTTGAAACCGGAAAATATCTCGCTTACAAAACAACTTCTCGAGCAAATAATCGAAAAATATACCCGCGAATCGGGAGTGCGCGAACTCGACCGAAAAATTGCCTCGTTGATGCGCAAAATTGCAAAAAAAGTGGCATCCGACGAAACATACAACACAGAGCCAAAAATCGAAGAATTAACGGAACTGCTTGGAACTCAAATTTATAGTAAAGACAAATATCAGGGAAACGACTATCCGGGCGTTGTAACCGGATTGGCTTGGACGCAGGTAGGAGGCGAAATCTTGTTTATAGAATCGAGTTTAAGCCGCAGCAAAACCCCAAAACTTACACTCACCGGAAATCTTGGCGATGTAATGAAAGAATCGGCTATGCTGGCTTTTGAATATATAAAATCGCACGCCGATAAACTTGACATTAATCCTGACCGGTTTGAAGAAATGAACGTTCATATACACGTTCCGGAAGGCGCAATTCCAAAAGATGGACCGTCGGCAGGTATCACAATGGCAACAGCACTTGCATCGGTGTTCACACGCCGAAAAGTGCGGAAAAACACAGCAATGACCGGCGAAATTACTTTACGCGGGAAAGTGCTGCCGGTAGGAGGGATTAAAGAAAAAATTCTTGCCGCCAAACGCGCCGGAATTACCGATATTGTGCTTTGTGCCGATAATAAAAAAGATATTGACGAGATAAAAGCAGTCTATATCAAAGGCTTGGTGTTTCATTATGTAAAAGATATAATGGAAGTTTTTGAGTTTGCTTTGCTCGACGAAAAAGCGTAAAAAAAAGATTTATTTAAAAAAAAGCGGAGAAAATATTAAATCAAAAATTTTTTTTTCTATTTTTACAGCCGTTAATTAATATCAAATCAATTAAAACTTACAACTATGTCAGTAAACAAGGTTATTTTAGTAGGCAATGTGGGTAAAGACCCCGAAATTCGTCGTTTAGACAATGATATTGCCGTAGCGGAATTTACATTAGCAACTACCGAACGGTCTTACACAATGAAAAATGGCAATCAAATTCCGGAACGTACGGAATGGCATAATATCAAAGCGTGGCGCGGATTAGCCGAACTGTCGGAAAAATGGATTAAAAAAGGGCAGCAGCTTTACATAGAAGGCAAAATCCAGACTCGCTCGTGGGAAAAAGATGGCATCAAACGTTATGCTACCGACATTGTAGCCGATGTTATTCAATTACTTGGCAGAAAAGCCGACAACAGCGAATCCACCTATCAAGCTCCTGTATCGGTGGCAGATGCTCCTCCGGCATCAGAGCCAATCGACACTCCACCTGCAACTTCTGACGATTTACCGTTCTAAACAACGCCGAAAAGTTATTTTAAACGCAGATTATAAAATTTTATAATCTGCGTTTTTTTTATTCGTGCACATACAAATCCCAGCCGAGATAACTGTCGATAGCCTCCTGCAAAATATCCTGAACTTCGCCGCGACACATTGCTACGTGATGTTCAAAGCCGTTTTTGCAAATAAATTTCATTAGTTTTTGTAAGTTTTCAACTCGTGTAACAGCAATGCAACCGTCCATTGCGTAAGGGTCGTCGGTTATTTTTCCTGTGCCGAGATACGATTTTATGCATCCGGCAGTATCGTCGGTCGAGATGCGGAAAAAAGTAAAATCGCCACTTTTAACCTTGCCATACACTGCGCCAAAAGTACGAACTTTGCCAAGTGTGCGCCCCAATACGCCGAGTGTGCCGAGCCGTAAATCGTTGTCAACAAACGATTTTGGAAAATTGCCGCAATGGGTGCAAACGCATTTGTTACGGTCGGTGGCAAAATTATTGTTCCAGTCGAGTAGGGCAGGGGCGTTACCCGAAGCCAGCATCAGGGCGTACATCGACACTGCACCGGCAATATCAACTTCGCAGGCAGCGGGAATAAGTTTGTCGCTAAGCATACTCATTGTAACACAGGCTGCGCAGCCGTAATTTTGCTCAAGCGAGTCCCAGCATTGAATTGCCACAGCATCGATTGCATTAGCCGTCATCCAGTTTTCCACAGCCAAACCAAATTTTGCTTGCAGTTGTAATTTATCGTTATATTGGTCAGGCACAGAGGCATAATGAGTAATTGCAGATATTTTTTCGAGTAGATTTTTGTCATTGTCGTCAATTTTGTAGGCAGCGGCAAATATTTCCGACAAATCCACAGGGACAACTGTAATGCCGGTTGCTTGCAATATTTTTTCGCTTGCCCGCACGGTTTGAAAACCTGCCGGACGTGCACCAATAGCCCCAATTCGAGCGTGGCGCAGTCCGTTTACAGTGCGACAAACGGCAGCAAAACGATTTATATCCTGCGTCAAAAGTTCGGAATATATAGAATAAGTATGCAGCGTGGTGTCGGTAAATGGAATGCCGTATTGATAAAGATTGTTACAAACCGATATTTTTCCACAGAAAGCGTCGCGGCGATTATCGAGGTCAACCTTATCGTTGTCGTCGTCGCAGGCTTGCACAATCACAGGCACGTTCAAATCGGCAACGCTAATGGCGTTAATAATTCCAATTTCGAAACCGAAGTTGGGTAGCGAAACGATAATGCCATCTATACGGTCGCGATTTTGGCGGAAGAGTTCGGCGCATTTCAAGCCATCTTCGCGGGTTTCGATAGTGCCGCTACCGGTAGGAGTGGCATCTTCGGGCAAAATTACATAGTTGTAACCGCAGTCGCTAATAGTTTTGAGCAGTTGAGTGCGGACATCTTTTGCCAACGCAGAATTAAAATATGCGCGAGTACCGATAATCACGCCAAAGCAAAGTTGTTTGTGTTTCATAGAGTTTTGAAGGGTTTGAATAGTTTGCAAAGTTTGATTTGGCAAATTTACAAAAAAGTTTATAAAGTGCACAAAATTTGCAAAGTTTATAGACAATAGATTGTGAGATATGAGATCGCATTACATCTTAAAATCCTACATCTGTAATAAATTAATGAGAAAATATAATTGATTAATTGCTTATCTATTAAAATTTTGTATTTTTGTATAAAAAATGAATGTACAATGCAATTAACAGTTAATTTAGGTTACGAACAAATTGTAACTCTTATCAGACAATTACCTGCCAATCAGATTGAAAAAATCAAAACAGAATTTACGCAGGACTATATTAAAGCAAAAGCGCAGACTGAAATTTCCGAATTTCAACAGTTTTTGCTTTCGGGACCTGTAATGTCCAATAAGCAATATCACAATTTTAAAGAAAACCGCAAACAATTCAACGAATGGAGAATACAATAGTTTGTCTGGACACCTCTGTGCTGATTGATTATTATCGAAAAAAAGATAAATCAACAACTTTATTCTATAAATTGACAGAACAATATTCTGTTTTTGCCGTTTCTGCAATTACAGAATATGAATTATATGTTGGTAATTCGGAAGAACAAAATGAGTTTTGGAATAACTTTTTCCAAAGAATAACCGTGTTACCTTTTGATACTGAATCGGTTAAACAATCAGTAAGCATACATAAACAGTTAAAACTAAAAAATACATTGATTGAAATACCTGATATTTTGATTGCCGGAACAGTTCTAAAAAATAATTTGCCTTTTGCAACCTTAAATCGAAAACATTTTGAAAGAATTGAAGGGCTGAAACTCTCTAATATAATTTAATAAGACAATTTATTAATTGTTTCAATCTCGTCTAAAAATCTATTATCTAATTTTTTAAAAATAAAATGCTTAAACTTATCATTTTCGACCTTGATGGTACTTTGCTTAATACTATCGAGGATTTGGCTAACAGTACAAATTATGCTTTGAATGTTTTTAATTTTCCGCAACA
>JAITXR010000153.1 GCA_031284665.1 Paludibacter sp. | reverse complement strand
TAAAACTACGCGGCGACAGCAAAAGTGCCAAGCCTCCGCCAGCCACAACTAAAACTATTCCGGTCAAGAAAACCGTTAAAAACAGCGATGAAGTTGTCATTTTTGTTTATGATTTTTTTTAAGTTTTTTTTACATTAAGGCGCAAAAGTAGTATTTTTTTTTGTAACGAACAAATATTTGCTTTTGATTTTTTAAAACAATTTATAAAATTAAAATTTTAGCATATAAATCCAAATAAAAGACACAAAGTAAAATCCAAAACCTTGTGTCTTTTATTTATCAAAATTACAAAATTTTTAAGTACAATATTATATAAAGAGTACTTCTAATAATTAGGTTTTTTAGATATTTTTCTAAAATACCTAATATCTTGAGTATATTTATATATTTATATGTCTGTTTATCATATATTTAACTTTAACTTGTTATTTTTTTATAGGTATCAAATTCAGTCTGACAATCTGTTCGTAACAGTAAAATTTTGTAAGTCAGATTAATTAAGCCGATTATTTCGTTTGCATAAATCTTTGGTGCTATATTTCTCTGACACGGAACTTCAACGAAACTTACATCTATTATTTTCCCCATATTTAAGAATAATCATTTGTTATTCAATTAGTTAGAAATCTACTTAAACAATTTTTCCTGTATTTTATGTCATTGTTATAATTTAACATTTAAAAAATAAAGCAAGTCAGGCATTATATGTATTGTGTAATTAAAAACTTTTCAGTAACTTTGCGAAAATGTTTTATAATTAAAAAAAAATGATTAAATTTACAAAAATACAAAACAATTAAATTTTCAACACAATGAACTCAAAATCAATCTCCAAGTATGTAATTATTGGTTTAATAACCATTTTTCTAATCATAATATTTTCGAGCAGTTTTTATACCATCGACACCGGCGAACGAGGGGTAGTGTTGCGTTTCGGAAGTTTGCAATCCATTGCTAACGAAGGACTTAACGTAAAAGTGCCATTTATCGACCGCGTAGAAACATTGTCGGTACGCGACAAAAAACTGTCGGTAAATATCGCCGTATCATCGAGCGACATTCAGACTATTACCGTAGAAGTAGGAGTGGTTTTTGCCCTCGACCCCAACAAAGTCGGTCAACTTTACCAACGCTATGGCACTATTATTGAAGAGACGTTACTGCGTCCGGCTTTGTCCGAAAAAATCAACTCCATAATTGCCGAATATCCTATCGAAAAATTTGTGGAAAAACGCGCTGAAATTTCGAACCGCATCAATGTTGCTTTTTCGAGCCAAGTGGTAGGCAGCGGCATTATTGTGAAAGATTTATTAATTGTAAATCACGATTTTAGCGATGAATTTAACAAAGCCATTGAAGACAAAAAAATTGCCGAACAAGGCTCGCTGGCTGCCAAATTTACACTTGAGCGTATGAAACTCGAGGCTGAGGCACAACGAATAAAACAAGCATCGCTATCGCCAATGGTGCTGCAAGAAATGGCTATTAATAAATGGGATGGGAAATTGCCTACCTATTTCAGTGGCAGCCAGTTACCGTTTATCACAATAAAATAAAATAGACGATTTGTCGGATGGCAAATATACGATTAACAAATAAACTACAATAACTATGAAAAAAATTGCAATCATTATTCTGTTGTCGAGCATATTACTTTTTTCGTGCAAACAAACTACGGTAAAAAATATTGAAAAAAGTATTTCGACTACCGAATATCTATCAGCCGACACCTCAAAAGGTGCATTATACATTAATATTGATGTCGAAATTCCAATATGCTTTCACGACAAAGATGTGCTTACAAAAATTCAAACAAATGTTTTTGCGGCACTTTTTGGCGATGCGTATAAAATGTTATCGCCCGATTCGGTGCTATACATTTATACTGACGAACTTATCGCAGAATATCACGAAAACAACGATGATTTCTTGGCTGAAGCCGATAGTTTGCTTACCGACAATGCCGAAAATTTGTTTCTAAATAACAGTTTTAATCTCGAAGGATTTTCGCTTTTGAGTTATGTGAATAAACATATTTACACTTATGGCATTCATACTGAGGCATATACGGGTGGCGCACATGGTAATTATTCTACTATTTATCTGAATTATAACCTGACAAATGGGCAGCGAATTACTGAAAACGATTTGTTTGTCGAAAATTATGGCGACAGTATTAGCGAAATATTAAAACAGTGTTTGGTTGAAAAAAGTTTGACCGACCCCGAAATGACTGATATTGAAAATTGGGAAGAGTCTGATTATTGGGAAAACGAAATTAAGCCAAATGGTAATTTTTATTTCAACGAAGATGGTATTAATTACTATTTTAATCCTTACGAAATTGCTCCTTTTTCGATGGGCGAAACCGAGATTTTAGTACCGTATTCAAAAATTATTACTTTCTTGAAAAGCGATTATTTGTTTTTATTATCAAAATAAAATTATCAAACAAAAAAAATATCTATGGCACAAAAAAGCAATAACAGCCTTGCTTGGGGCATTACTTTGATAGTTTTTGGGGTATTATTTCTTATACGGCAATGTCACTTTTTACCAGCCGACATATCGTATTATGTGTTTGATTACAAAAACTTTCCTGTGATAATGGGCATAATTTTTCTTATTTTTCACTCCAATAAAAATATCGGTTGGGTGCTAATAATTGTGGGAGTATTATTCCGCCTGAACGACATTATTCGCATTACACGCAGCATTTCCGATTTTGTGTGGCCTGTTTTAATAATTATTGCAGGTGTAATTATTGCTTTTGGAGTTGGACGGAAAAAATAGATTTGTTATTGGTTTTCAGGTGCTTCGCTTAATTGATAATTAATCAATTGAATATCGTTTTTGCGAATTTTCAGTTGCTCCACATAATCTTGCAAATTTGCTAAGAAATTGGACGGTAAAAAACTGTCGAACACAACATTTTCTAATGCGATTTGAGCAAATAGCAAAGCCGAATTAATATCGCCAGTAAATTCATACGCCACAGCCAAATTATTAGCCAATTTCCCTTTCAAAGTATTGCCTGCATTTTGCATTGCCGCTTGCCAAATAGAAATTGCTGCTTGCCAATTTTGAACATATACTGAGTCCAAGCCCTGTTTTAACGCCTTGTTTTTTGAGCTTATCAAATAGCGGTCGGCAGTTGTCCAATATGGAATTAGTCGGTTAAGAGTGTTTTGTCCGGTAAACAAAGCCCCATCGACCAAGGCATCGAAACGGTTTGGTAATTCGGAGAAAGCAATTTGTCGCGATACATTTTCGGCTTCCCAGAAAATAGTATCGTTAAACATAAACTTCTCTTTATCAGTGCGATTGGGGTAAAGAACGCTCCATTGAGATTCGTATCGCGCCACCAAAGCAAAGTACGACAAAAAGTTGTCGCCATCATAAAGTTCGCCTATCAAATCATTGACTTTCAGCCTGTCGAGCGAAAGAATAACATCGGCATTGTAAGTTTTGCACAATTCTTTTACCTTATCGGCATTTGGAGTTTGAACAGTGAAAAAATCATTTCCCGTATTTTCGCTTTCGAGTTGTAATTCTACATTGCGGAAAAAGCCGTTGGCACTCAGTTCTTCGTACAGCGCGCTTAATGTGAAAAGCGGCAAACTGTCGGTTTCTATAACGAGTCTTTTGGTTGATTTACTCCAAAATTCGTCTTTATGTCCGTAGTCGTCGGGTTGTTTTATTGTATTATTAAGCAAAAGAATATTTTCGGCTTGGGGTGCAAACGAAACTCTTGCAGGTTTAAGTACTTCTATTGTGGTGTAATACATAGTGTTACACGACCAGCAACATAATGCAGTCAAAAGAATTATTAAATTTTTTTTCATCTTTATGTATTTATTTTATTTACCACTAACATCACAAACATCACGAACTTTTTTATTTTGTTTGCGTGGTTTTTGTGTATTTTAAATTTGCAATTCTAATCCATCGTAAGCCAAAAAAATATTTTCGGGTAAAACAGGCTGAATATCAGCGTGTTTCCCTATTGTATGTGCAAAATGTACGAAA
>JAITXR010000038.1 GCA_031284665.1 Paludibacter sp. | reverse complement strand
GCTTGCTGCTGAATGTTTGTAGGAGTTGTAATTTCCAAATCTACAAGAGCATTAAGCAATGGCGTTGTTATATTTAATTCGCTGAAAGTCATATTAGTTTTTAGTTTATAGTTAATAGTGGAGAATTGATAATTGATAATTAGTGAAAAATTTATAGTTTATAGTTTATAGTAAAAAACTACTAATGTTATGTTAAAAGTAAAATAGCGCGTCATTGCGAGGGTATTTCCCGACGTGTCCCGACTTGTCGTGGAAGCAATCCAGAGAATTAATTACGAATTACGAACGGACTACGGTTAGTGAAAAACTACTAATTTGGAAACTACTCAAACTGCTCAAACATTCAAACTACTCAAACACAAATAATAAAGAACGAAACTACTAATTAAGAAGTTAATCACTAATCACTTAATTAGTAGTTTTTTAATTATCAATTGTCAATTATCAATTGTCAATTATATTAGTTTCCCAAATAATACCCCGGCACCGGCGACATAGGGTATCCTTGCGAGCGTTCGATAATATAACTTCGATAAATAGGGTCTTGCATCAAAGTTACTCGCTTGTCGGTAGCGGGAATATTTGTAAAATAAATACGTATTTCTCCCGGCAATGATGTTACAATTTCTTCGCGCCAATCGCCCACGAGGTCGGCAATCATCTGAATAGAGCCTGTAATTCCGGCAGCAATTTGTTCGCCTTTCCAATAGTTTACAAAACTGCCTGCACGGAAGCCACCCGAAATAATTTGACGTGTTTTACCTGCATCCCACCAAACCCAATTACGACAAGGAGGCACATCGTTCAATGCTAAAAATTCGCCTTTTGACGAAAGCAAATACTTATCCGAAGAGCCACCTTTGCTATCCTCGCTTGCAAAACATTCCAAGCCGGGATGCGTGGGGTCAATATCGGCAACCATTCCATCGCCAACGTGAAAAGTTTTTTGTCCGATGCCCCAAACCCGTTTTCCGGTAGCGGCGTCGAGCATCGACACTCCGTAACCATTATCCACCCAAGGCTCTATTGCCAAAAACACTTCCAAACCTTCTCTTGACGGGTCGATGTCGGTAAGATATGCTTTATCGGAATGTCCAAGTCCGGCTGACCAAAGCAGCGTTCCGTCATCGTCGAGCATACAAGTGCCGAGCAAAATTTCATCGCGCCCATCGCCATCCACATCGCCGGCAACCATATTATGCGCACCTTGCGAGCGAACAACAGGATTTTCCTCGTCGCCATCCCATTTCCATAACGTCTCGAGTTTGTTGCCGTTCAGTTGATATGCGTTCACAGTCATAAGGCGATAAGTGCCTCGTAATGAGAGAATACAAGGTGTTTTGCCATCAAGATAAGCAATTCCTATCTGATTTCTATTTTGACGATTAGTGTCGCCATAACGGAAATTCCGCTCGTTCCAAGGCACAGATGCGATTTCTTTTCCTGTCATTCCATCCAAAATTGTAAGAAATTCACTGCCGCCATTTATGCGATTACGATAATCTTTTGTATAATCGTTTCCGGTAGTTTTCAGGGCTATTTCGGCTTTGCCATCACCGTTAAGGTCGTAAGCCACAAAAGGCGAATACCACACTCCCGGCTCAGTTCCCAGACCCAAATCCTTAGTCCAAAGATAAGTGCCATCGTGGAGATAAGCATCTATTTTATAGGTAGTGCCAATAGTATCGGGGTTTGTTCCCGGGTCAACATTTGAGGCGGGATGACGTACAATAAAATCGTAAATCCCGTCGCCATTCAAATCGGCTACAGCAAGTTTACCTACTGCAATATTATTGCGTAGTTTAATGGAAATATAATTTGGAGTTTCAATTTCCGATTTTGGCTGGTAAACAAACGACGGCGACTGCGTTTTTTGCTTGCCAACCACAGTTTCGACCCAATAATTTGCCTCTACTGCCAACGGTTTGGAATCAACAAAACCGGTAATAGCCGAAATTGCTTTACTGTTCAATTTTTGAGTTTTGCCACTTGCCGAACGATAAACATTGAATGACGTATTTTCGGGGTCGGTATTAAGCAAACGCCAACTTACATAAACCGATTTACCATCGGCAGAAGTGGCTGCTGTAACTCCGCGGTCGAGATTTTCGACAACACGTTTCTGAGCAAAACCGGTTACTTTTGGCTTTGCAGCGTGGTTTGGTACAAGAATTTCGTAATTATAATTGCGCTCACGAGTATCCTGAGCGTTGAGAAAAATAGTGGCTACAAAAAGTAGCGATAATGATAATAGTGTTTTTTTCATTTATAATAGTTTTAAGAATTAATTTTTTTATGCAAAATTAAAAATTAATCCTTACAGACCAATATAAATAATGAAAAAGATGAAAAAAACTTATCCCGACACAGCGGGACAAGTTGTTTCAATCGCACCCTCAATTAGTGGAGGGTTTCCTAATTTGGAAGTCTTTATTCTTTTGTATTTTCGTCTAAATATTATTCCGCCGGCACAATGCTGTTAAGATAAACTTCGATATTTGTATATTGCAAACTCAAGCCAAACGGACGAGCATCTTTCGGATTATTCGGGTCGAGATTGTGGTCTTTTTCCCATTGGTCGGGCATTCCGTCGCGGTCAGTATCGATAACCGATGTTTTCCATTGCTTGGCGAGATTAACTTTTACAGGTAATTCGCTTTCGGTTTCAATCAATTTACCACGTGTACCTACGCTTTTCAATTCGTCAATCATATAATTATCCACTGCGTCGCGTGCCGGAAAATTGCAACCTACGTACTTCACAATCCAATTATATGCATCTTTTGCGCTCATTTTTTTAATTGGATAAAAATCAAACGGAGTTTCGCTCCAAGTATTTACGTCGTATTCTTGTTGCGACAAAAGATGTCCATCAAGCACACCATTCAAATTATCGTCGTAATAATTATCGACAGCATAAAGCGAAAAATTTTTATTTCCGCGTGTAAAAGGTTTTGCGCGACTTGCGCTGCCACGAATAAAATAATTATCGGTGATGTTACAAAAAGATGTAAATTCCGAATCACCAAGAATATAAGCACCTACAACCCAGTTATATACCACATTATTCACAAACTGATTAATGCCTTTTGCCTTAACGTTACGCGAACGATTGTCGATATACAAATTGCGATAAAGTGTAATTCCGCCGTCGGATTGTATCAATCCACCCATCGAATGGTCGGCAAGTCCCTGACCGATAATTGAGTTTTGCAATGTTATCGAAGTTGGTCCACCAACCACAGCCATCGACGAAATAGAAAAATTTTCGTCCTTGCCCCACGAAACCGAAACGTGGTCGAAAATCATATTAAAGCCATTTCCAATTGAAACAGCATCCGCACCTTTTGCACCTGAATCGCCAAGTCGGAAACGGATATATCTGCAAATGAGATTATTAGCATTTGTGAACGAAATACTGCTGCCATAAACCGTAATTCCTTCGCCCGGAGCAGTTTGTCCTGCAATGGTTAAATTTTCGGAAAAACGAAGTGGCGATTCAATTTTGATTACTCCGCCAACATCAAAAATCACAATGCGACGTGGTTTACTTACAGCATCTCGCAACGAGCCTTCGCCCGAATCGTTAAGATTTGTAACGTGATAAACGCTGCCCATTCTGCCTCCGGAAGCGTATTTGCCAAAGCCCTCTGCGCCCGGAAATGCTTGCGAACGTTGAGCAAAAAGAGAATAACTTGCCGAAACGGCAAAAATAATAATAAGAAAAATGGTTTTTTTCATAACAAAGAATGGTTTTTTTATGATAAATGGTTAATGTTTCCGATATGTTTCGGGAGTTATTAAATAAAATTTTTTAATCGTTTTTTTTAAATTTGACAGGCTCAACCCCGATAGTTTCTGTAACTTATAAATTTAAAACTTTATGAACTTACAAACTACTGTTATGTTAATTATGAAAAGTCTATTATCCATCCATTATGAGAACGAAACAATCTAAACTTATTTCTGGATTGCTTCCACGATAAATCGGGACACGTCGGGAAATACCCTCGCAATGACGCACCATTTTACTTTTAACATAACACTACTCTTTTTTCTTTGTCTAATATCTCATATGATACTTTATACTTGATACTCAATCCTTGATGCTCAATACGCAAATTTAGAGATAGATATTTACAAAAGGTTTAATTATTTTTAATGCTTTTATCGTAAAAAAGTATTATTTTTGTAAAATTTCTATGAAAATTAATAATCAATAGATTGTGAAATGAAAATCAATCGAATAGCCGAAATAATAAATAGCAGACAGCCTGATTTTGATGCTGAAATTTCCGAATTGCTGACCGATAGCCGCTCGCTGACTGTGGCGTCAGAAACTTTGTTTTTTGCATTAGTTACTGCTCGCAACGATGGTCATATATATATACGGGCGTTGTACGAAAAAAATGTTCGTTGTTATGTTGTAAGCAAAATATTGCCGGAATTTTCGCAAATGCCCGACGCCATTTTCCTCGAAGTGCCGGATACTTTTGCTGCATTGCAAACACTTGTTGCCGCTCACAGAACAAAATTTAACATTCCAATAGTGGGCATCACGGGCAGTAATGGTAAGACAATTGTAAAAGAATGGCTTTATCAACTTTTACGCGACGATTTGCGAATTGTACGCTCGCCACGCAGTTATAATTCGCAAATTGGAGTGCCACTATCGGTCTGGAAACTCGACAGCAAAGCGGAACTTGGAATTTTCGAGGCTGGAATTTCGACCGAAGGTGAAATGGCAAAACTGCAAAATATTATACGCCCAACAATCGGAATTTTTACTAATCTGGGCGATGCGCATCAAGAAAATTTTCAATCGCTCAAACAAAAAGCGCAGGAAAAACTAAAACTTTTTGCCAAATCGGATGTGTTGATATATAATAACGACAATAAATTACTCGATATAGTGGTGAAACAGAGCGGTTTGACTGCACAATGGTTTTCGTGGGGAGTGTCGCCCGTTGCCATTATGCAAATTATGAATATCGAAAAAACACAAACTTACAGCGATGTAATCCTAAAATACGACGAAGAACAGTTTACGGTCAGTATTCCGTTTATTGACGATGCATCTGTCGAAAACGCCTTGCATTGTGTGGCAACAATGCTGTATCTGAAAATTTCGCCAAAGAAAATTGCAAAAAAAATAAAACTTCTCGAGCCGGTAGCAATGCGCCTCGAAGTAAAAGATGCACAGCATAATTGTCTGTTAATTAACGATATGTATAATTCGGACATAAATTCTTTGAGCATTGCACTCGATTTTATGAACAGTCAGGCTGTAAGTCGCAGGTTGCAATGCACTGTAATACTGTCGGATATTTTGCAGAGTGGTTTTAAGTCCGAAGAACTTTATCAAACAGTTGCAGATTTGTTAAAAAATCATAATATCAGTCATTTTTTGGGAATCGGAACTGAAATTTCAAAAAACTCATCCTTATTCGCCGAAATCGACAGTGAGTTTTTCCCCGACACGGAATCTTTTCTGCAATCAGCACGATTACAGCAATTTAGCAACGAAATTATTTTGCTCAAAGCCGCACGAACATTTCGTTTTGAACGCATTTCGGCAAAACTCGAAAAGGTGGCACACGAAACCGTAATGGAAATAAATCTTAATTCCTTGGTTGATAATTTGAACTATTTTCGTTCACATTTGCGCCCCGAAACAAAAGTAATGAGTATGGTCAAAGCCTTTGCTTATGGCAGTGGTGCAGTGGAAGTGGCTCGCACTTTGCAACATCATCATACCGATTATTTGGCGGTGGCGGTTGCCGACGAAGGTGCGGAACTTCGCAGCGAAGGCATTCATATCCCGATAGTGGTGATGAATCCCGAAAAAGCCGCTTTTGAAATGATTTTCGACAATCGGCTTGAGCCTGAAATTTACAGTTTTCGCCTTCTCAACGATTTTATTGCCGCCGCTCGCCGAAATGGAATAAACGATTATCCCATTCACCTCAAAATAGATACGGGAATGCACCGACTTGGCTTTGAACCTGCTGAAATTGAGAAACTTGTGGAGATTATTACAGCGCAAAACGCAGTGAAACCAATGTCGGTATTTTCGCACCTTGCCGCTGCCGACGATAGCAAATTCGACGATTTTACGGCTCAACAAATTGCGTGTTTCAAACAGTCAGCCGATATTATTTGTTCGCATTTTTCACACAAAATTCTGCAACACATTCTTAATTCTGCCGGCATTGAGCGTTTCGCGCAGTATCAGTTCGATATGGTGCGGCTGGGCATTGGACATTATGGCATTAGCACTATTGATAACGTAAAACTAAAAAATGTGTGTTCGCTCCGAACTGTAATTTTACAAATCAAAACAATACAAGCAGGCGAAACCGTTGGCTACGGGCGAAATGGCAAACTTACCCGCCTCAGCCGAATTGCTATTTTGCCAATCGGTTATGCCGATGGATATAATCGCCGACTTGGAAACTCAAACGCCGAAGTGTATATTAAAGGTAAGCGAGCCAAAATTGTAGGAAATGTGTGTATGGATTTAATAATGGCAGATGTTACTGATATTGAGGCTCTGGAAGGCGATATTGCTGAAATTTTTGGTGAAAACATCCCGATTACCGAACTTGCCGATAAACTCCAAACCATTCCATACGAAATACTTACAGGCATTTCGCGGCGCGTGAAACGAGTGTATTTTAGAGAGTAACGCGCCAATTAACAATGTGCCAATAAACAATTAAGAAATTGAGAAATTGAGGAATGTAGGAATTGAGACAAGTTATTAGGAATGTGAATTAATAGTGATTAGTGGTGTTTTGCTGGTTTTTAGGACAATGTGGGATAGCGACTGCGGTTTTTGGGCTGACTTGACGGGGGACAGAGAGCGGACGGTGTGATTTAACGGCGAACAGCGAACAAACAGCAAACAACAAATAATTGAATAAAAAATGCCAAATTTACAGTATATGTATAAAATAAGAATATTGATTGTAACTCTATTTCTTTCATTATCTGGCAACGCACAAAATTTGCCTGATAGTATTGTTATTGTCAAAAATACATACACATATAATTGGGGTTACGAACTATTGGGTCAGTCGCCTGATAGTTTAATCGACAATTCTCAAAAAACAGTCCTTACAGACAAACGCCAAATCAAGAATTTATCAGAAGAATTGAACAAACTTGATGATAAAGATAATTTACTATCCAAGTTTGGCATTGACACAACTTATATAAAGCATAATCCAGATAAATTACTAAAACTCTATAAAAATGGATACAAAATTAAATGGAATTCGCAACAAAAGGAATACATATTCAAAATACTAAGTGAGATTGAAAATTATAAAAAAACGCTGTCCGATTATTTATCAATTGGAAATAGTTATGGCATGCATACATTCTATAAATATGAGTTTGATATTTCTTTGTATAAAAATGGAGAATTGCTTAATACCTATTTGTCCCGCAAATATACAGCACGCTATAAAATGCCATATACAGACAAAAAAGGAAATTTTATTTATAATTATATAGACAAGTTCTTACAAAAATCATTTTATGAAAAAAACAAGATTGACAAACCATTGCAAGGGAAAAAACTTTTGAAATATTTGGTAAACAAAATCATTGATTATGAGGAAATTTCACTTTATGAATTGACACCATATTCATATCAAACAGAAATTAATGAATTGCAAAGTGATTTTCAAATCGTTTCATTTGAAGAAGTTTATGGCATAGGACGTTATATTTGGGATGAGCCTAAAACTATGAAAATCACCTTAAAAACCGATGAAATGTTGCCCAATGTATATCTCCAATTTTTAGCCTCTCAAGTGGGAAATTCAATTTATTCCCG
>JAITXR010000343.1 GCA_031284665.1 Paludibacter sp. | reverse complement strand
AATTAATTTATCTTTGCAATCTATTAATGAAAGATAAATTATGAACAAACTTTGGCAAAAACAAATCGCTGAATATGAGCACAATTCACTCTACTCGCAGCGTAATGAGCACGATGCTTGCGGCGTCGGGCTGTTAGTGGATATTAATGGTAATAAATCGCACGAAATTGTGGATAAAGGCTTGCAAGTGCTTGAGCATATGTTGCATCGCGGTGCCGAAAGTGCCGATAATAAAACCGGCGACGGCGCGGGTATTACGCTCCAAATCCCACACGAATTTATTTTGTTACAGGGCATTCCTGTCCCCGAAAAAGGGAAGTATGGCACCGGACTTGTGTTTCTGCCAAAAGACGTGGAGCAGGCAGCAATGTGTATGGATGTGCTGCAAAATGTGATTGAGCAGGAGGGCTTGAAGTTGCTCTCGGTGCGCAATGTGCCGGTAAACAGCGATATTCTCGGCGAAATTTCGCGGGATAACGAGCCTGAGATAAAACAAATTTTTGTTGTCGAAAATCACGCATTTTCAGCCGACAGGACAACGGATGGCGGTTTGGAACTCAAACTATATCTTGCCCGCAAAAAGGTGGAGAAGAAAATTCTCAAATCGTCGCTCGACAGCAAACGCAGTTTTTATATCCCCTCGCTTTCAACTCAACGCATTGTTTACAAAGGTATGCTGACTTCCACGCAGTTACGCGAGTATTTTACGGATTTAAGCAACCCATATTTTACAAGCGGGCTTGCGCTTGTTCACTCCCGTTTTTCGACTAATACTTTTCCTTCGTGGGATTTGGCGCAACCTTTTCGCCTGCTCGGACATAACGGCGAAATTAACACCATTCACGGCAACAGATATTGGATGCAAGCGCGCGAAAGTATTCTAAAAGTGCCTGCTATGGGCAAGTTAGACGATGTTTTTCCTATCGTGCAACCCGCAATGAGCGACTCTGCCTCGCTTGATAATGTGTTGGAATTTCTGTTAATGGCGGGAATGTCGTTGCCTCACGCCCTTTCGATGCTTGTGCCCGAAAGTTGGAACGATAAAAATCCTATTTCGAACGAACTTAAAGCCTTTTACGAATATCACAGTATAATAATGGAGCCTTGGGATGGTCCTGCCACACTGCTTTTTACCGATGGCAGATATGCCGGCGGAATGTTAGACCGCAACGGACTGCGACCGGCTCGTTACCTGATTACTCACAACGATATTATGATGGTGGCATCCGAAGTTGGTGTACTGCCTTTCGATGCCGATGAAATAAAGGAAAAAGGTCGCCTGCAACCCGGCAAAATGCTGTTGGTGGACACAAAAGAGGGAAAAGTGTATTACGACAGCGAACTCAAAGCCGAACTTGCCGCCGCACATCCTTACGGCGACTGGCTGCTGAAAAATCGAATTTCGCTTACCAATATATCTTCCGGGCGCACTGTGCGTTACGATGTGGATAATTTGCAGACAGGACTTAAAGTTTTTGGTTATACGCAGGAAGATATTGCAAAAATCATTATCCCAATGGCGCTCGAAGGTAAAGAGCCGATTGGCTCAATGGGAAACGACACTCCGCCGGCAATCCTTTCGGAAAAACCACAGCGACTTTTCAATTATTTTCGTCAACTTTTTGCCCAAGTTACCAATCCGCCAATCGACCCAATCCGCGAAGAACTTGTAATGTCGCTCTCCTTATATATCGGGCACGAAGGCGACGACGCGCTCACAGCCTCGCCCGAACATTGTAAAATGGTGCGCCTCACATCGCCCGTGCTTAACAATATTGAACTCGACATTCTTACGCATTTAGGTTACAAAGGATTTCGCTCGCTTACAATTCCAATGCTTTTTGATGTTGCCGAGCCTGAAAAAGGAGCCGCAGCACTGTCGGAAGCATTAACCACACTGTGTCAAAAAGCCGAAAAAGCAGTTGACGAAGGCTATCATTACATAATTTTAAGCGATAGAGATGTAAATCCACATCAAACTGCAATTCCTTCATTATTAGCCGTATCGTCTGTTCATCATCATCTGATTGAAAAGCGTAAACGTATGCAAATTGCCATTGTGATTGAAAGTGCCGAAGCCCGCGAAGTCAATCATTTTGCGCTGCTTTTTGCTTTTGGCGCAACGGCGGTAAACCCTTATATGGCATTTGCTATTCTCGACGAAAAAGTAAAACTTGGCGAAATTCAGTTAGATTATCATACAGCCGAAAAAAATTATATCAAAGCGGTATCGAAAGGACTTTTGAAGGTTATATCGAAAATGGGAATTTCAACCCTCAGAAGTTATCGCGGTGCGCAAATTTTTGAATCTGTGGGGATAAGTCAAAAAGTACTCGACACTTATTTCCGCCAGATGACTTCACACATTGGCGGCATCGAACTTACTGATATTGCCCGCGACGCTCTGTTGCAACACAGCGAAGCCTTTGCTCCATCGCCATATCCCGATTTTAACATTCCGGCAAGTTATACTATTCCAAATAATGGCACATACACTTACCGTAACGACGGCGAGCAGCACGCTTGGAATCCCGAAACAATCAGCAAACTGCAAATCGCAACACGACTTGGCAGTTATAAAAAATTCAAAGAATATAGCGATATTGTGGATAATAAAATGTATCCCATTTTCCTTCGCGATTATCTAACATACAAACACAAGCCCCTGCCCATCGCCGAAGTGGAGCCGGTTGAAGAAATTACAAAACGATTTGTTACCGGTGCAATGAGTTTTGGCTCAATCAGCAAAGAGGCGCACGAGGCAATGGCAATAGCACTCAATATCCTGAACGGACAAAGCAATACCGGCGAAGGTGGCGAAGACCCCGCACGTTTCCAAATTGCTGCTGACGGACTAAATCGTCGCTCGTCGATTAAGCAAATTGCATCGGGGCGTTTTGGCGTTACTGCCGAATATCTGATAAATGCCGACGAACTGCAAATAAAAATTGCACAGGGCGCAAAACCCGGCGAAGGCGGACAATTACCCGGTTTCAAAGTGGATAATATTATCGCCAAAACTCGGCACTCAATTCCCGGAATTACTCTTATTTCGCCACCTCCGCATCACGATATTTATTCAATCGAAGATTTGGCTCAATTAATTTTTGATTTGAAAAACATAAATCCTGCTGCCCGAATTTCGGTAAAACTTGTAGCCGAAAATGGAATTGGCACTATTGCCGCCGGAGTGGCAAAAGCCAAAGCCGATATGATACTGATTTCCGGCGCCGAAGGCGGAACGGGAGCAAGCCCCATAAGTTCAATAAAACACACAGGAATTGCAGGCGAACTCGGCTTGGCTGAAACTCAACAAGTGTTGGTAATGAACAATCTACGCCGCTTTGTCCGTCTGCAAACCGACGGGCAACTAAAATCAGGAAAAGATATTGTGATTTCGGCAATGCTTGGCGCCGAAGAATTTGGTTTTGCCACAAGCGCATTAATAGTTCTTGGTTGTGTGATGATGCGCAAATGCCACCTGAATACTTGTCCGGTAGGAGTTGCCACGCAAGACGAAAAATTAAGAGCGCGTTTCACCGGAAAATATGAATATCTACTCAATTATTTCCGCTTTTTAGCCCAAGAAGTGCGCGAACATTTAGCCGAAATGGGAGCGCACTCAATCGACGAAATTGTAGGGCGTGCCGATTTGCTCGAAGTGAGAAAAGATATTCGTTTTAATCCCAAAGCGCAAAAAATTGATTTTTCACGCCTGCTTTATTTTGTTGATAATGGGAATGATATTCGTTCTACTCGCTCGCAAGACCACAAAATCGACAACGTGCTCGACCACGAAATTATTCGCCGCAGCAAAGCCTCTATCGAAAAGTCGTTACCTGTAGAAATAAATGTAACAATCGCCAATACCGACCGCGCGGTAGGCGCAATGCTCTCGGGCGAAATTGCAAAACGATACGGCAGTAACGGCTTGCCCGATGGCACTGTAAATGTAAATTTTACAGGCTCGGCAGGGCAAAGTTTTGGTGCATTTCTTACATCAGGCGTTAACTTTTTCCTCGAAGGCGAAGCAAACGACTATTTGGGTAAAGGCTTATCGGGTGGGCGAATTGTGGTTGTTCCGCCTCGCGCAAGCAATTTTGCTGCCGCCGAAAATATTATTGCCGGCAACACATCTATTTACGGTGCTACAAGTGGCGAAGTGTATATTAATGGGCGTGTTGGCGAGCGGTTTTGTGTTCGCAATTCCGGTGCCACAGCCGTAGTCGAAGGTGCGGGCGACCACTGCTGCGAATATATGACAGGCGGGCGTACGGTAGTGCTTGGCTCAACAGGTAAAAATTTTGCTGCCGGAATGAGTGGCGGTTTGGCTTACGTGCTCGATACAAAAGGCGATTTCGATTACTTTTGCAATATGGAAATGGTGGAACTTACGCTGATTGAGGATAAATCCGACTCGCTCGAACTTCACAATTTGATTTCAAAACATTACCGCCACACACACAGCGCACTTGCTAAAAAAATACTCGATAATTGGGACGAATACTTAAAACAGTTTATCAAAATTACGCCAATCGAATACAAAAAAGTTCTCCAAGAAGAAAAAATGGAAGAGATAAAACGCAAAATTGCAGAAGTGGAAAGGGATTATTAGAGTTGCTGCTCTCGATAACTATTCAAACCTCTCAAACCTCTCAAATTTTACAACCTTTCAAACAATTTATATCTAATTATTAATCATTAATCAATTTTTTGCTATTTTTGCAAATTAAAATGAGAAATTTTATATTACAATGAACATTAATCAAATTATTCAAGCAGCAGTATGCCAAGCCGCTGAGTCTTTATTTGGCGTTAAAACGGATGCTGATGCTGTTCAAATTCAAAAAACGCGCAAAGAATTTGAGGGCGACCTTACTCTCGTCGTTTTCCCGTTTGTAAAATCGGCGCGCCGCT
>JAITXR010000264.1 GCA_031284665.1 Paludibacter sp. | reverse complement strand
AAAAACGATGAAAATAATTAATCTTTCAGAACAAAATTCAGTTCTAAATCACTTTATTAAGGAAATTCGCTCAGTAAATATTCATGATGACAAAATGCGGTTCAGACGAAATATGGAGCGAATTGGCGAAATTATGGCGTATGAAATCAGCAAGTATCTCGACTATCAAAGCGAAGATATTACTACTCCCCTCGGACAAACAAAGGTAAATACGATTAGCGACAATATTGTGGTTTCGACCATTATGCGTGCCGGACTTCCTTTTCATTATGGTTTCCTGAGTTTTTTCGACAAGGCTGAAAATGCCTTTGTGTCGGCTTATCGCAAGTATAAGGATGCTCTAAAATTCGATATTTTTATTGAATATATTGCCGCGCCTAATTTAGATGGCAAAACGTTGATTATTACCGACCCAATGCTTGCCACCGGCAGTTCGATGGAACTTGCTTACGGTGCGTTGCTCACTTGTGGCGAGCCGAGTAAGGTTATTGTGGCAAGTGTAATTGCAAGTCAACAAGCGATTGAGTTTGTTAAAACACATTTCCCGACCGACGATACTACCGTATTTGTGGCTGCTATCGACCCGGGACTTAACGAACATTCGTTTATTGTTCCCGGATTGGGCGATGCCGGCGATTTGGCTTTTGGTGATAAATTATGATTATCGGCATTAACTTATCTTCCCCCAATCAATGTCATCGTTTTTGTATTTTTTCAAGTTATTTTTAAATACTTGATTTTCAACGTTTGACAAAGTTGGGTCGCCCTGTAAAATTTCTTTTACTACTTTATTTGCCTCGTCGAGAATTCGTTGGTCGTTAGCATCATTGAGGCTTGTGAGTTGCAGCGCAAATGGCAAACCGCTTTGTTGCGTTCCTTCGATGTCGCCGGGTCCGCGCAAACGCATATCCGCCTCTGCAATTTCAAAGCCGTCGTTAGTGCGCACCATTGTTGCCATTCGTTCGCGAGTAGTTTTCGCAAGTTCGTATTTAGTCATCAGGATGCAATACGACTGCTCCGAGCCACGCCCTACCCTGCCCCGCAACTGATGTAACTGCGAAAGCCCGAAACGGTCGGCATCTTCAATTATCATTACCGACGCATTTGGCACATTTACACCGACTTCGATTACTGTGGTGGCAACCATTATTTGCGTTTCGCCGGCAGCGAATTTTTGCATTTGCTCTTCTTTTTCGGCTGGTTTCATTTTGCCGTGCACCATACTGATTTTAAATTGAGTAAAAGTTTTGCAAATATATTCATATCCAACTTGCAGCGCTTTCCAATCCACTTTTTCGGATTCTTCGATAAGCGGATAGACAATATACGCCTGCCTACCTTTAAGTATTTCGTTATAAATGAGTTGATTAACTTGCGGGCGTTTGGATTCAAAACAATGTTGAGTAATAATTGGAATGCGCCCTGCGGGTAATTCGCGAATGCTCGACACTTTCAAATCGCCATAAACTGTCATTGCCAGAGTGCGTGGGATTGGCGTTGCGGTCATTACAAGTACGTGTGGTGCAGCAAATTCATTTTTTTTCCACAGTTGGGCGCGCTGTTGCACACCAAAACGATGTTGCTCATCAATAATTATCATTCCTGCATTTTTGAATTTCACAGTATCCTCAATTAAAGCGTGAGTGCCGATAAGAATATTTATTTCGCCATCCATTAAGCCTGAATGAATTACAGCGCGTTCTTTGGTTTTTGTAGAGCCGGTGAGCAACGCCGCTTTTACGCCCAAATCGCCAAGCAGGGCTGTAATGGAGTTAAAATGCTGAATTGCAAGTATTTCGGTTGGTGCCATTAATGCGGCTTGAAATCCATTATCTACGGCAAGCAACATTATAATCAACGCTACAATCGTTTTTCCACTGCCAACATCGCCTTGCAAAAGTCGATTCATTTGTGCCATTTGAGTGGAATTATTTTCTAATGATTCACCAAAAATTAAATCGTTTTTAATTTCTTTCAACACTTTAAGTTGCTCATTTGTAAGCGTAAAAGGCAAATATTGTTTGAAAAATTTATTGGTGTAAAAATTCTTTTGCGGATTAAATCGAAACGAATTAATATGATTATTGCGCCAACCAACAAAAGTGCCTATTAACAATTGCATATAAAACAATTCTTCAAATTTAAATCGCCTTAGAGCCTGATGTTTTAATTGCTCGTTAATTGGGAAATGGATATTTATCAAAGCGTCTTTTCGCCCCAAAAGCCGATATTTTTCGAGTAGCGCATCCGACAAAGTTTCGGAAATTGTGGTGTGTGGCAAATCCTGAATAATACTGAAAATAATTTTTTGCAGTGCTTTTGAGTTCAAAAAATTTGTTTTCATTTTTTCGCTTGTATTGTAATACGGCTGTAAACCAAGTTGTTCGGCAGGTGGCAACGCCGTTGGTAATTCGAGTTCGGGATGAGCAAAACTATATTTTCCGTTAAAAGTTGTTGCTTGCCCAAAAAGCACATATTCAGTATTTGTTTTAATTTTGTCGATAACGTATTTCGCTCCCTTAAACCACACTAATTCAACAGTTTGCTGCCCATCTGTAAAAATGGCAGTCAGCCGCGATTTGTTTCCTTCGCCTTTTTTTTCAAAGCGCAAAATTTTCCCTTTTATCTGATAAAAAGTATTGACATCAGCAATTTCGTTCAAAAAATAAAAGCGACTGCGGTCGATATATTTGTATGGAAAATGGCACAACAAATCTTCCACAGTCCGAATTTTGAGTTCCGACTCAAGCAATGCAGCGCGTTTTGTCCCGACACCGCCAATGTACATTATATTTTGTGATAGATAGTCCACGTGTTTTAAGTTTTGAAGATAGAAATTAGAAGATAGAAGTTACGGAAGTTATAGAAGTTATCGGACTGCGGTTGTTATTCACGTCATTGCGAGGTATTTTCTGCTTCCTTTGTAAAACGCACTGTCTTAAAGTGTTAACACGATAGGAAACGGTCAAAGTATTATGTTTAATGAACATTTGTAGAGTCGTTTTTTATAATTTCAATTTTCATAAAAGGAGATTCGTTATAACTATTATCTTTATTTAATTGAAAAAAGAGAGAATCTCCTCTTATAAGTAACTTCCCTGCCATATAACTTCTGTTTTCATCAATGGGATGTTCGTTATCTAATGCTAAAGTATCATTTACTATCTTATATTTACCTCTATATCGCGAACCATATAAAAAATTATAGTAATCTAATTTATATGTCCCATCTTCTTTAAATTCCATATAAATGTTTCCGGCTATCTCTCCCTTTTGTTGTGCTACCATTATCACAGAACTATCGTCTAAGTGAGAATTCCGAATTAATGCTGTAATTATACCTATTAACCCAAATCCAATTATCAATAAAGGTGTAAGATATATTTTTTTATGTACTTTACGAAACTTTTTTATAGAAGTGAATATTGCAAATAACGCAAATAATAGACAAATAACATATCCAATTCTAAGAGATATATAATCAAAATACAATGGTAAAAAAGAATCTAATCTAAATGTAGTTCTAACAGCAAAAAAAGATATTATAATTGTTATTGCAACAAATATAATGAATAGAATTTGCTTTATTATATTCTTCCTATTTTCGTTCATGAGCATAATTATTGTTTATTTTTATGAATTTCATTTTCAAATCGTAATAACTATCTATTTTTATAAACAGTTTTTGTCTATAAAAAGTTCTCAGCAAATTGCTACCCTATGCCGACCGCTATCTGTCGCACGGTGCAAATATACGAAATTCGTATAAACTGTCATATTGCTTCAAAATATCCATTCTTCCCCTATTTGTAGTTTAATAAAATTATTTTGTTCAAAATTGCGTTCTATAAAATTATACCCTAAATCGTATGTTATTGGACTCCTATTTTTGTACTCAAATTTAAAAAACCTTCCATCGGTAGTGATTTTTTTGTATTCGTATCTGTGTTGTCTCTTGTTTGGATTTGCTCCCCAATATGTGAGATTTTCCCCAAAAGAAAGTGAATAAATAGGCTTAAAAATTTGTTCCGTTAGACTGCTTTTATGAATTTCTGTCCACAAATAAAAACTTTCGGATTTTTCTAATGGTAATATTAATCTACCTTTCTGAAAAATGTAACAATGAAGTTTTGGAAAAAATGGTTCATCTTCGGGCAAACTATCCAATTCTATAATGTCATGTAATTTCGATATGGGTACGTAAGCCCATAATAATT
>JAITXR010000185.1 GCA_031284665.1 Paludibacter sp. | reverse complement strand
CACTTATCGTTAATCACTAATCACTGTTCTTCGTGTCTTATTGCCGTTCTGTTCATATAAAAGAGCGCTTGCGCTTAATAAATAAACAAGAAGACAGAAAGGCAGAAAGGCATTTTTTTATTTACGTCATTTCTTTTTATTTGAAAATTTTTTATCCCCTACTCGCTAATCGGCTTGCCGCTTGGTTTACCAAGAATGACGGAAATAACAAGTTCAGCCCGTCATTGTGAGGTATTTACGACGTCTCCCGACGTCTCCCGACGTGTCCCGATTTATCGTGGATTTATCGTGGAAGCAATCCAGAATAGAATTATCTGTCATTCAGTTGATTAACCGACTATCTCACATCTTGATACTTGATACTCAATACTTGATACTTGATTCTCACTACCCAATTCTCAATCTCTTTCAGCAAACGCAAGTTGGTTTTATTTGTTTGAAAAAGTCATTACCTTTGTCGTCAACAAGTATAAATGCGGGGAAATCCTCAACTTCAATTTTCCAAATAGCCTCCATTCCGAGTTCGGGATATTCGAGACATTCAACTTTTTTAATCGAATTTTGTGCTAATATTGCAGCCGGACCTCCAATTGAGCCAAGATAAAATCCGCCATATTTTTGACAAGCATCTGTAACTTGCTGACTGCGATTTCCTTTTGCAATCATTAGTAAACTACCGCCATTTTGTTGAAACAAATCCACATAAGAATCCATTCTGCCCGCAGTTGTAGGTCCAAACGAGCCGGAAGGCATTCCTTTTGGTGTTTTGGCAGGTCCGGCGTAGTAAATCGGGTGGTCTTTAACGTACTGCGGAAGTGGTTTTCCGGCATCGAGCAATTCTTTGAGTTTGGCGTGAGCAATGTCACGCCCTACAACGATTGTGCCGCTAAGCGACAGACGAGTCGAAACCGGATATTTGGTCAGAATAGCCAAAATATCTTTCATTGGCTGATTTAGATTGATTTTCACAGCATTACCTTCGCCCGCATTACGATATTCTTCGGGGATATATTTTGTAGGATTATCTTCGAGTTTTTCCACCCAAAGTCCATCTTTATTAATTTTTGCCTTAATATTTCGGTCGGCAGAGCAGGATACGCACATTGCCACAAAACAACTTGCTCCGTGCCGCGACAGGCGCACTACCCTCACATCGTGAGCAAAATACTTGCCGCCAAACTGCGCTCCAATACCCGATTGTTGAGCGGCTTTAAGCACTTTTTGTTCCATTTCCACATCGCGGAATGCGCGCCCAAGTTCGTTGCCCGATGTAGGCAATTGGTCGTAATATTTTGTAGATGCAAGTTTCACAGTTTTCATACAAGCGTCAGCCGAAGTGCCACCCACAACAAAAGCAATGTGATATGGCGGACAGGCAGCAGTGCCAAGTGTGCGCATTTTTTCGGTTAAAAATTTTTCGAGCGATGCCGGATTGAGCAATGCCTTTGTTTCCTGAAAAAGATACGATTTATTTGCCGAGCCACCGCCTTTGGCTATAAACAGAAATTTATACTCATTGCCATGACTTGCTACAAGGTCGATTTGCGCCGGAAGATTTGTGCCGGTGTTTATTTCGTCGTACATTGTGAGTGCGGCGTTCTGCGAGTAGCGCAAATTTTCGTCGGTATAAGTTTGATAAATCCCTTTCGAGAGCGCACTTTCGTCATCGCCGTCAGTAAACACAAGGTTGCCTTTTTTTGCATAAACGGTTGCCGTGCCTGTATCTTGGCAAAATGGCAGTTGTCCTTTTGCCGACACTTCGGCGTTACGGAGCATTGTTACCGCCACATATTTGTCGTTATCAGACGCTTCGGGGTCGGCGAGAATTGCCGCCACTTGCCGCTGATGTTCGGGGCGAAGCAGAAAAGCACAGTCGCGCATTGCAGTTTTGGCAAGCAAAGCAAGACCTTCGGGCTCAACTTTTACAATTTCGTGTCCTTCGAAATTTGCAGTAGTAACATAATCTTTTGTTAATAAATAATATTCGCTTGTGTCCTTATCAAGAGGAAATGGATCTTGATACTTAAATTCTTTTGCCATAGACGGATATAGTTAATAGTTTATAGTTTATAGTTAGAAGTTAGAGAATGAAGAAGTTAAAGAAGTTAATAGTTCGTAATGTTTGAATAGTTTGAGAAGTTACCAAATTAGTAGTTTTTTTAATTTCTACATTTCTACATTTCTTAATTCCTACATTTTACATTTTACATTCTACATTTTACATTTTACATTAAGTACATTTTGCATTAATTTCTCTTTGCGTGTTTTCCTGATTTTACTTCTTCGATTTTAGTGTATAAAAACCGTTTGATTTTTAATGACGCAGTTTTTTCAAAAGGCTCTTCAACCGGCTGAACATTTTTTATTTGCGATACTCGGTTTAGTTTTGCATTCAGTTCTTTTACAAATCCTGCTTTCCATGCTTGATATTGTTCGAGTTTGCTTTCGTAAATTTCTCGAAAATTATCAATTTGCGTTTCGAGTTCATCTATATTCAACAACACTTTTGCTATCAAAAACCCATTTTCTTCTATCACTAACGACTCTGTAACGTATGGTGTATTATTGATAATCGATTCAATATCTTCGGGATAAATATTCTCGCCATTTGCACCGATAATTGTATTTTTCTTTCGCCCATTGATGTACAAACGCCCTTTCTTATTCATATAACCCAAGTCGCCTGTTTTAAACCAACCGTCGGGAGTAATCACTTCGGCAGTCAAATCGGGACTTTTGTAATATCCTTTCATTACGTTAGGTCCTTTTACCCAGATTTCGCCAACTCCCTGTTTATCAGGCTCGTGAAGTTTGATAGTTACTCCCGGCACAGCAAATCCTGTTGACCGTAGTTTAGTGTAATTAACTCCTGCACCGGCAAGAAGTGGTGCTGTTTCGGTCAATCCGTAACCGATAGCGTATGGAAATTTCGCCTCGCGCAGAAAACGCTCAACGCGCGTATCGAGTTTTGAGCCGCCTATGCCAAAAAATCTCAGTCGCCCGCCAAACGATTCTTTCAATTTTTTACCCGCAATTCGGTGAATAAGTATTCTCAAAATTGCTGTGCGGTAAATTGCCCGCTTAAAATTATTTTTATTAAACTTGCTCTGAATCTGACTTTTATAGATTTTTTCCATAATCAATGGCACAGATACCATTATCGTCGGGCGGATTTTTGCCATTGCAGCCATTAGCACAGTTGGCGTTGGTGCTTTATCCAAATAATAAATTGCCGCGCCAAACATCAGCGGATAAATCATTCCGATAGTATTTTCGTAAGTATGCGACAGCGGCAGAAACGACAGAAAAACATCGTTTGAGTCAATCGGGTGAAACACAAATGCCTGTGCGGAATTCCACGTAATATTTTTGTGAGTAAGCATCACACCTTTTGAGCGACCTGTGGTGCCGGAAGTGTAAATAATAGCCGCCAAATCGTCTTCACCCACTATGGGGCGGACAAAATCGTGGGTTTCGGATAATGTAACTGTAGTTTTTTCGGGAATTACGGTCAGGTTATCGGTCGAAATGACTAATGTGAGGTCGGGGAAATTTTGGTCTGCAATTTTTGGCAACAATCGCTCGCTGACAAACAGTCCTTTTGATTCGGAATGTAGCAAAACAGTTTCCACCTCGGTTTGTGAAAAATCCGGCAACATTGGAATTACTATCATTCCGGCTTGCACTATCGAAAAATAGGCGATAACCCAATTAGGCATATTTTGGCTCAATAGCGCAACTTTATCGCCTTGCCGAAATCCGGCAGAATAAAGCAATTTTGTCATTTCGCTTACTTGCCGTCCAAGTTCCGAATAAGTAATCGG